>JAVHXX010000090.1 GCA_031119595.1 Patulibacter sp.
ATCGCGCGCGTCGGCGCGTGGAGCACGGAGCTCCGCGGCGCACGGTCGATCGACGAGCTCGTCGGCTTCGCCGCCCGCGCGCTGCGTGAACTCACCGGATACGACCGCGTGTGGGCGTACCGCTTCGAGCCCGACGGCCACGGCGTAGTCGTCGCCGAGGAGCGCCGTGCCGACCTGGAGGCCTTCCTCGGCCTGCACTTTCCCGAGGGCGACATCCCGGCGCAGGCCCGGGCACTGTACGTACGCAACGGCGTCCGCGTGATCCCGGACGTCGCCGCGCAGACCGCGCCGCTCGTGCCGCTCGAGAACCCCGAGACCGGCGCGTGGCTCGACCTGTCCGGTGGCTCGCTGCGCGCGGTCTCGCCGATGCACATCCGGTACCTCACGAACATGGGTGTGCGAGCGTCGATGTCGGTGTCGCTCGTCGTCGACGGGCGGCTCTGGGGCCTGCTCTCGGCGCACCACTACGACGGCCCGCGTCGCGTCGACCTCGCCACGCGCGGCGAGTGCGAACTGCTCGGCACGCTCACGTCCCTCCAGATCGCGGCAGCCACCGAGCTCGAACGCACCCGGCACCGCCTCGAGCTCGAGCAGTCGGTCACGCTGGTGATGGAGGCGATGGCGACCACGGAGTCGTTCGCCGCCGGGCTCGTCTCCGACCCGGACGCGCTCCTCGCGGTGTGCCGCGCCGCCGGCGCGATCGTCGCGATCGGGGACGACCGCCGCCTCGTCGGCGTGACCCCTGCGCCCGCCGACGTCGACCGCCTCCTCGACGTCCTCGCCGCGATCGACGACGACACCATCGTCACCGGCGAGCTCGGGGTCGAACATCCCGCCGTCGCGGATCTCGCGGACGTCGCCGCGGGCGTGATCGCCCTGCCGCTCTCGCGCCGTCAGGGCAACTGGGTCGTCTGGCTGCGGCCCGAGCACGTCCACGAGGTCACCTGGGCGAACCGCGACAAGGAGCTCGTGCGCCGCGACCCGTCCGGGGAGCTCGAGCTCGGCGAGCGGGAGTCGTTCGAGCGGTGGGCGGAGGAGGTCCGCGGCCGGGCGCGCCCGTGGCACGCCGCCGAGGTCGATGCCGTCCGCAGCCTGCGCTCCGCGCTCGGCGGCCTGCTCATCACCCGTACCGACAAACTCACCCGCATGAACGAGGAGCTCGAGCGCTCCAACGACGAGCTCGACGCCTTCGCGTACGCCGCCGCCCACGACCTGCGCGAGCCGGTTCGCGGCATCGAGCAGTTCGCCGGCTTCTTCCTCGAGGACCACGGCGAATCGTTGCCCGAGGACGGCCGCGACCAGATCCAGACGATCCGCCGGCTGAACGGCCGCATGGAGTCCCTGCTCACGTCGCTGCTGGAGTACGCGCAGATCGGGCAGGGCGTGCCGACCCGCAAGACCGTCCATCTGCCGACGATCGTCGACGAGGTCCGGGAACTGCTCGCGGCACGTCTCGACGACGACGTGACGATCAGGGTCGGAGACACGACCGTCGAGGCGGACGAGGCCGGGTTGCGGCAGCTCCTGCTCAACCTCGTCTGGAACGCGATCAAGTACACCCCGGACGACGTGTCGCCGGAGATCGAGATCGGCACCGTCGGGCTGAGCGAGGCCGAGAACGGTGTCCGGCGGGCCTCGCGGTCGATCGTCTCCGACGAGGAGCCGGTGGCGGTGTTCGTCCGCGACAACGGCATCGGCATCGCCCGCGAGTTCCACGACCAGGTCTTCGAGCTGTTCCGGCGACTCCACGGCCGTGACGAGTTCGGCGGCGGTTCCGGCGCCGGCCTCACGCTCGGTCGCCGCATCGTCGAGCGGCACGGCGGCACCATCTGGGTCGCCTCCGAGCGCGGCGAGGGTGCGACCTTCTTCTTCACCCTGGGCCCCGCTTGAGCACCTCGTCCGTGCCCGCGGTGTTCGGGCTGGTCGAGGACTCCGACGAGGACTTCGCGGCGTTCTCGCGGGTGGTCGACCGCGACGCGCCGGGTGCGCTCCTGACCCGGTGGCGGCGCGCCGAGGAAGCCCTCGCGAGCCTCGCGGAGGGTGGGGCACCCGCCGACGCGTGGCCGAGCATCCTCGTCGTCGACCTGAACCTCCCCGGCATCGACGGCTGCGAGCTCGTGCGGCGGCTGCGCGCCGCCCCGGCCACCCGCACGCTCCCGGTGTTCGTGCTGAGCGGCTCCTCGCGCCAGGCCGACATCGACCGCTGCTACGCCGCCGGCGCGAACGCCTACCTCACGAAACCCGCGAGCGCGGCCGAGCTCCGCTCGCTGCTCCAGCTGTTGTTCCGCTCGCTCGCGGTGTTCCGAGCGCCGACGCCCCTCGCCGCCGGCCCCGTCGAGGTCGAGCAGGTCGAGGAGGCCTCGCTCGAGGAGGCACGCGCCGAGTACGAACGCCAGCTCCGCGACGACCGCGACGCCGAACGCCGCGCCCGCGAACGCGCCGAGGCACTCCAGCGCATCGCGACCCGTCTGGCCGGCCTGAGCGACGTCGCACAGGTCGAGTCGGCGTTCGTCGGGGAGCTCGTCGGCGGCGGGGTGGTCGACCGGGCAGAGCTCGTCCGGAAGTCGTCCGGCGAGCCGCTCGATCCGTTCTTCTCGCCACAGCTCATGGGTGACGGCACCACGGGGGTCGTCCCGGTGCTCACGCCCGCGGGCTCCGCGCTCGCGGAGCTGCGGATCGAGGCCGACAGCTACTTCGGCGAGGCCGAGCAGGCGTTCCTCATCGAGGCCGCAGGGCTCGCCGGCCAGGCGCTCGAGCGGGTGGCGCGGTCCGCGGCCACGGCCCGCCGCGCGGCACGCAGCGGCACCGACCTTCCGGCCGAGCGGTGGTGGAAGCAGGCGATCGACGCCGAGCTGCGCCAGGCCGCGAGGACCCGCCAGCCCTTCTGCGTGGTGGTGATCGAGCTCGACGGCTTCGACCGCATCTCGATCGACCAGGGCGCGATCGCTGCGGACCGGCTCCTGCTGAGCGTGTCCGACGCCTGGCGCCGCGCGGGCCACGACCTGCTCTCCCGGCACGGCGGCGAGGAGTTCGCGGCACTGCTCCCGGGCGTGGCCTACCGGCAGGCCCGGCTGCTCATCGCCGATGTGCGCCGCGTCCCGAGCCTCGCCGCGGCGTTCTCGACCGGCATCGCCGAATGGGACGGTCGCGAGGACGCGGGCCGGCTCGTGGCCCGTGCGGAAGCGGCGCTCGTCGAGGAACGCCGCCTGCGCTCACGCACCTGAGCGCCCGGCTCGGCCCGGACCGTGCGCCGCTGGCGGCGTCGTGCCGCCAGGGTGCGATGTCGTGCGCCCGTTCCGTGAACCCACATTCACGAATCCCGCGGTTCATGCTTGAATCCCGCACTCGGCACGCGAAGGAGAGCGATCCATAGGGCATTACAAGAGCAACGTCCGTGACCTGGCGTTCGACCTGTTCGAGCTGCTGGACCTGGGCACCGTGCTCGACGGGGAGCGCTACGCGGGGCTCGATGAGTCCACGGTGCGCAGCATGCTGCGCGACGCCGCCCTGCTCGCCGAGGGGCCGGTCGCCGCGTCGTTCGTCGCCGGGGATCGCACACCGGCCGGCTTCGATCCGGTCGAGGCGACGGTGCATGTGCTCGAGGAACTCGCCGACTCCACCCGCGCGTGGCGCGACGGCGGCTGGGCGCTGCTCGGGGTGAGCGAGGAGCTCGGCGGGGTGCCGGCGCCGCGGATGCTCGTGCACGCCGTCAACGAGTTCGTGCTCGGTGCGAACCCGGCGGCGGCGATGTACGCCGCCGGGGAGGGCTTCGCCGACATCCTCTTCAAGCTCGGCAACGACGAGCAGCGCGCGTGGGCGCAGCTCGCCATCGACCGCTCGTGGGGCGCGACGATGGTGCTCACCGAGCCGGATGCCGGCTCCGACGTGGGTGCCGGGCGCGCTCGGGCCGTCGAGCAGGCCGACGGGTCCTGGCACCTCGACGGCGTGAAGCGGTTCATCACCGCCGGTGACTCGGGCGACCTCTTCGAGAACATCGTGCACCTCGTGCTCGCGCGGCCGCAGGGCGCGGGCCCCGGGACGAAGGGCCTGAGCCTGTTCTGCGTCCCGAAGTTCCACTTCGACCCCGAGACCGGTGAGCCGGGCGCGCGCAACGGGGTGTACGTCACGAACGTGGAGCACAAGATGGGCCTCAAGGGCTCGGCGACCTGCGAACTCACCTTCGGTGCGAACGGCACACCCGCGCAGGGCTGGCTCGTCGGCGACGTCCACGACGGCATCCGCCAGATGTTCGACGTGATCGAGCACGCCCGGATGCTCGTCGGCACGAAGGCGATCTCGACGCTGTCGACCGCCTATCTCAATGCCCTCGAGTACGCGAAGTCGCGAATCCAGGGCGCCGACCTGGCGGCGTTCGCCGACCGTGACGCGCCGCGCGTGAGCATCCTGCACCACCCCGACGTGCGGCGGTCGCTGCTGCTCCAGAAGGCCTACGCCGAAGGGCTCCGCGCGACGTACCTCTTCACGGCGAGCCATCAGGACTCCGATGTCGCGGAGGTCCTGCACGGCGTCGACGGCGACCTGGCGCGCCGGATCAACGACCTCCTGCTGCCGATCGTGAAGGGCGTGGGCTCCGAGCGGACCTACGAGATGCTCACGCACGCCCTGCAGACGTTCGGCGGCTCGGGGTACCTCCAGGACTACCCGCTCGAGCAGTACATCCGCGACGCGAAGATCGACAGCCTCTACGAGGGCACGACCGCGATCCAGGCCCAGGACTTCTTCTTCCGCAAGATCGTGCGCGACCAGGGCGCCGCGTTCGGGCACGTGCTCGGGTTGATCGGGGCGTTCGTCGGGGACGACACGGTCGGGCTCGCCGACGAGCGCGCGCTCCTCGGGACCGCCCTCGCCGACCTCCAGGCGATGGCCGGCGTGATGACCGGTCATCTCATGGCGGCGCAGGAGGATGCGGCGCGCATCTACCGCGTCGGTCTCGCCTCGGTCGAGTTCCTGATGGCCTTCGGCGACCTGCTCATCGGGTGGCTGCTGCTGCGGTCGTCGGCGATCGCGTCGGCGGCGCTCGCCGCCGGACCGTCCGCGCCGGGCGACCCCGCGTTCTACGAGGGCAAGGTCGCGGTCGCGGCGTTCTTCGCGCGCACGCAGCTGCCCCGGCTGGCGGCCTCCAGGGCCGTCGTCGAACGGATCGACGGCGCGGTGATGGAGCTCGCGGCCGAGGCCTTCTGAGCTGCGCTCGACGCGCGCGCTTGCTTCGTGAACCGAAATTCACCAAACTCGTGAACGATGGTTCACGACACGTCTGATCGCACCACCGCCCCGATCGCGGGTTCCGGGGACTGGATCCCGGGGCTGGGTCCCCAGGGACCGGTCCGCGCCGTGCGGAACCAGGCCGTGCCGCTGCAGCCCCGCAACCTGTACGCGACGGACGTCGCCCTGCAGGAGGCGGTCGCCCGGGAAGGCGGCGCGTGGGGTGACGACCGCCTCGCGTCGATCGGTGAACTCGCCGGGAGCGTCGAGGCGCACGAGCACAGCGTGCGCGCCGAGCGCAACGAGCCCCGCCTCCTCACCCACGACCGTTTCGGCAACCGCATCGACGCCGTCGAGCTCGACCCCTCGTGGTTCTGGCTCCGCGACCAGGCGGTGCTCCGCGAGGTGCCGTCGCTGCCGTGGCGTTCGCCCCAGCCCGGGGTCCACGTGGTGCGCGCGGCGAGCGTGATGCTCTGGAACAACACGAACACGGGCGTGATGTGCCCGCTCACGATGACCTTCGCCGCCGTGCCGGCCCTGCGCGACGGCGCCCCGGCCCTCGCGGCGAAGTGGGAGTCGCGCCTCACCTCCGCCGACCCTGCCACGGCGGCGATGGCCGGCATGGCGATGACCGAGCGCCAAGGCGGCTCGGATGTCCGCGCGAACCTCACCCAGGCGGTCCCGGTGGGAGGCGACGAGTACGAGATCTGGGGCCACAAGTGGTTCTGTTCGTACCCGCCCGCCGAGGTGTTCCTGACCCTGGCGCAGGCGCCGGGCGGCCTGTCCTGCTTCCTCGTCGAGCGCGGCCCGGGCATGGAGTTCCAGCGCCTGAAGGAGAAGCTCGGCACGAAGTCGCTGCCGTCGTCGGAGGTCGAGTTCCGTGGGATCCGGGGCACGCTCGTCGGCGAGGAGGGCCGCGGCGTCGCCGCGATCATCCGGATGGTCAACCACACCCGGCTCGACTGCCTGCTCGGGGCGGCGTTCTCGATGCGCCGCGGCACCGCCGAGGCGATCCACCACACGCAGCACCGGTCGGCGTTCGGCGCGCTGCTCGTCGACCAGCCCGCGATGCGCAACGTCCTCGCGGACCTCGCGATCGAGTCCGAGGCGGCCACCGCGACGGCGCTGCGCGTCGCCCGCGCCTACGACGACGACGATCCGGCCTTCCGCCGCTTCGCGACCGCCGTCATGAAGTACTGGCACTGCAAGCGCGCCGCAGCCCATGCCGCCGAGGCGCTCGAGTGCCTCGGCGGCAACGGCTACGTCGAGGAGTCGGGCATGCCCACGCTCTACCGCGACGCGCCGCTCAACGGCATCTGGGAGGGCACCGGAAACGTCGCCGCGCTCGACGTGCTGCGGGCGATGACCAAGGAGCCCGCCGGGCTCGAGCGCTTCTTCGAGGAATGCCATCTCGCGACCGGCGCCGACCCGGCGTACGACGCGCAGCTGCGGGCGACCGGCGAGCAGATCCACGGGCTCTTCGACGACGACGGCCGCTCGGTCGAGCAGCGCCTCTACGACGCGCAGTTCGTGGCGCGGCAGATCGTCGAGGACCTCGCGGTGCTCCTGCAGGCGAGCGTGCTGCTGCGCAGCGCGCCGACGGTGGTCTCGGACGCCTTCTGCGCGACGCGCCTCGGGGTGGGCGGCGGCCGGGTCTATGGCACGCTGCCCCGCGGCACCGACGCGAAGGCGATCATCGACCGCGCGGCGGGCTGAGCCGCCGGGGCGACACGGCCCGCGGGGTGGGCCGCGATACGGTTCCGGCGATGCCCACCGACGCCGACCCCGTGGACGCCTCCCAGCCCGCCCGCCGACGTCTCCTGTCGCGGCAGCACGTCCTCGACGCGGCCCGCGCGATCGTCACCGAGCGTGGCTATCGCGGCGCGTCGGTCGCGGCGATCGCGACCCAGGCCGGCATCTCCAACGGCGCCCTCTACCGCTACTTCCCGTCGAAGGTCGACCTCTTCGTGGAGGTCTTCCGGAACGTCTGTGACGGCGAGATGCGGGCGGCCACGCGCGCCGCGAGCAAGGTGCAGGAGCCGCTGGCCAAGCTCGACGCGATGCTCGTCGACTTCGCCACCCGCGCGCTCTCCAATCCGACCCTCGCCTGGGCCCTGCTCGCCGAGCCGGTCGACGTGGCCGTCGAGGAGGTGCGGATGGAGTACCGCCTCAAGTACCGGCAGGCGATCGAGCGCCTCCTCGACCGCGCCGTCGACGCCGGCACGATCCCGCCGCAGGACACCGTCATCACCGCGGCGGCCCTGCTCGGCGGCGGGAACGAGGTCCTCGCGGGCCCGCTGTCGCCGCTCTCGGACTCCGGACGCGACGCGGCGACGGCGATCGCCGAACTGCGCCGCATGACCTACGGCGCCGTGCACACCGCGGCGCTCGGGGCGGACGGCCTGGCGTGACGCTTCCGGGTGCGTGGCGGTCGGTACCGTCTCTTGCCCATGGCGACCACCCCGCAGACGCCCCGGCCGGCCACCCCGGACGGTTTCGACGCCTCCCGCGCCGCCGAGCGCGCCGCCGATCCGCGCGGCTGGCGCTTCGACGACGACGCCCGCCAGGCGGTCCACGACGTGATCGCCGAGCGCCGGGACATCCGCCGCTTCCGCCCCGACGAGGTCCCGGACGACGTGCTGCGGCGCGTGCTCGAGGCCGGACACCGCGCACCGTCCGTGGGGCTGATGCAGCCGTGGCGGTTCATCCTCGTGCGGACGGTCGAACAGCGCAGCGCCGTGCGGCAGCTCGCGCAGCGGGAGCGCATGCGCCAGGCCGACCGCTTCGACGAGCGCGCCCGGGCCTTCCTCGACCAGAAGATCGAGGGCGTGGTCGAGGCACCGCTCGGGGTGATCGTCTGCTGCGACCACGGTGACGACGCGGTCGAGGTGCTCGGCCGCGGCACGATTCCCGAGACCGACCTCTACTCGACGGCGTGCGCCGTGCAGAACATCTGGCTCGCCGCGCGCGCCGAGGGCCTCGGCACGGGCTGGGTCTCGTTCTACGACCCCGACGACCTCCGCGACCTGTTCGGGTTGCCGCAGCGCGTCGAGCCCGTCGCCTACCTCTGCCTCGGCTGGCCCGACGAGCGCCCCGTGCGCCCTGGCCTGGAGTCCGCGGGCTGGTCCGCGCGGACCCAGCTCGACGACGTGATCATGGAGGGCCGCTGGGAGGAGCGCACCGAGGCGACACCGATCGCGCTTCGCCAGGGACCGCGCGGCGCCGGCGCCGGGGACCGTGCTGCCGACCGCCTCATCCCGGCGCCCGACCGCGAAGCGCAGATCGCCGTCCGCGACCGTGCCGACCAGCTGATCCGCCCGGCCGGCAGCCTCGGCGCCCTCGACGCCGCCCTCGAGCGGTGGGCGGCGATCACCGGCGGGCCGCCTCCGGCGGCACCGCGGGCCGGCGTGATCGTCGCCGCTGCCGATCATGGTCATGCGGCCCAGGGCACCAGCCTCTTCGGTTCGAAGGTCAGCTCGCAGGTCGCCGCCGCGGCGGCGCGCGGCGAGAGCGCGGTGGGTGTGCTTGCGGCGCGCGGCGGCCACACGCTCCGCGTCGTCGACGTCGGCCTCTTGGGTCCGACGCCTGATGGCCTCGTCGACCGCAAGGTCCGTCCCGGCACCGCCGACGTCACCGCCGGGCCGGCCATGAGCGCCGACGAACACGCGCAGGCGTGGGCCGCCGGCGAGACCCTCGTCGCGGAGCTCGACGCCGAAGGCGTCGACCTGATCGTGGTGGGGGAGATCGGGATCGGCAACACCACCACCGCGGCGAACCTCGCCGCCGCGCTCTGCGGGCTCGTGCCGCGGCAGGTCGTGGGGCGGGGGACAGGCGTCGACGCCGCCGGCCTGGACCGCAAGCGGGCCGCCGTCGCCGCGACGCTCCAACGCCACGCGGACGTGATCGCAGGCGGCGACCCGGACGCCATCCTCGCCGCGCTCGGCGGCCTCGAGTTCTCGCTGCTCGCCGGCGTCTGTACGGCGGCGGCGCAGCGCCGCCTGCCGGTGCTCCTCGACGGCTTTGCGACCGGCGTGGCCGCGATCGGCGCAGTGCGGCGTAGCCCGCTCGTCGCCGAGTCGCTCATCGCCGCCCACCGATCGGCCGAGCCGGCCCACACGGCGGTGCTCGCCGAGCTCGGCCTCGAGCCGCTCCTCGACCTGCGCCTGCGGCTCGGCGAGGCCTCGGGCGCGCTCCTCGCGCTCCCGCTGCTCGGTGCCACCGGGGCGCTCCACGCCGGCATGGCGACGTTCGCCGAGGCGGGCGTCGACGGCCCCACGGCCAGCCTGGCCGACCGCGGCGATGGCTGACCTCCGCAAAGGTGCGCCGAAGGCGCAGGGCACGTTCCCCGACGCGGACGAGCCTGGCGGCCCCGGCGAACCGACGGCGCTCGGAGTGGCGCTGCGCGCCCCGCTCGCGGCGCTGACGCTGCTCACGATCCTGCCGGTGCCGGCCGCCGCGCATCGCCGCATCGGCGCCCGAGAGGTCGCGGCATCGGCGCCGTTCTTCCCGCTCGTCGGGGCGCTCCTCGGGCTGGCGATCGGCAGCGTCGCTCACGTGGTCGCGTCGCAGGGAAACCTGCTCGTCGGCGGGGTGACCGCGACGGTCCTGCTCGCCGTCGTGACCGGCGCCCTGCACCTCGACGGCCTCGCCGACGCCGCGGACGCGCTCGGCGCCCGCGGCGGCTCACGCGAGCGGCGCCTCGAGATCATGCGCGACTCCTCGACGGGCGCCTACGGCACGGCGGCGATCGCTGGCTGGTTCGTGCTCATGACGAGCCTGCTGGCGTCCCTCCCGGTCGAGCAGGTACCACTCGTGCTCGCGCTGGCCGCGGGACTCGGCCGCACGGCCGCGGTGCTCCACTCCGCGCTGCTGCCGCCGGCGCGCACCGGCGGCCTCGGCGCCGGATTCCGGATGGACGTCACGTCGGCCGCGGCCGTGGTCTTCGTCATGGCACTGCTCGTCGCCGGCAGCACCGTGGCTCCACGGTTCGACGACGACGCGCTGCTCGGGGACCCGATCCTCGGCGTGATCCACCACGGGTGGCTCGAGCACCCGACGACCGCCATGCTCGTCGCGTCGGTCGTCACGGCAACGGTCGTCCTGGCCCTCACGACCTGGGGTGCGCGCCGTCTGGTCGGTGGTCGCACGGGCGACACGCTCGGCGCGACGATCACCCTCGTCGAGGTCAGCGTCCTCTTCGCCGCGCTGCTCGCCGGGCACTGACGCCGGCGGGCGGTCCAGCCGCCTGGGACCTCAGAGCCCGAGCTGCACGATGCGGTCGTCGCTGCTCACCGGCGACCCGCGGCCGTCGCGGTTCGAGGTCGAGAACCAGATCGAGCCGTTCGGCGCGGCGGTGACGGCGCGGATACGGCCGTAAGTGCCGCTGAGCAGGCCGACCGGCTTGCCGAGCGACGCGCCGTGGATCGGGATCTTCCAGAGCTTCCGGCCCGCGAGCGCCCCGATGTAGAGCGTGTTGCCGACGATCGCCGCGCCGCTCGGCGAGCTGGTCGAGGTCGGCGTCCACGTCGCGAGCGGATTCGTGAACTTGCCGCCCTGGGTGCTGCCCTTGCCCTCCACGATCGGCCAGCCGTAGTTGCGGCCCTTGCGGATGAGGTTGACCTCGTCGGTCGTGTCCTGGCCGAACTCGCTCGCCCACATCCGGCCGGCCTTGTCCCAGGCGAACCCCTGCACGTTGCGGTGGCCGTAGGTCCACACCGGCGAGCCCTTGAAGGGGTTGCCCTTCGGGACCTTGCCGGTCGCCGTGATCCGCAGGATCTTGCCGTTGAGCGAGGTCTTCTGTTGGGCGAGGCCGGTGTCGCCGGTCTCGCCGACGCCTACGAAGAGCATGCCGTCGGGGCCGAACGCGAGCGCCCCGCCGTTGTGGATCTGGCCCTTCTTGATCCCGGTCAGGATCGGCTTCACCGCCTTGGTCTGCGTGTCGATCGAGGCGACGCGGTTGTCGCTGCTCGCCGAGAAGTACGCGTAGATCAGGTGGTCGCGGTCGTAGGTCGGCGACACGGCGAGCCCGAGCAGGCCGCCTTCGCCCTCGGCGACGACGCCGGGCACGGTCGTGAGCGTGGTCGGCGACCCGCCGCCGGCGGGAAGGTCGAGGATCTTCCCGCTCTCCCGTTCGCTGACGAGCGCGTCGCCGCTGGGCAGGAAGGCGATGTCCCACGGCAC
>JAVHXX010000091.1 GCA_031119595.1 Patulibacter sp.
AGGCCCGGGTGCCCGCAGCGATCGCCGCCGGTCCGGTCGACCCGTCGCTGATCCCGACCCGGTCGCAGCTCCCCGCCGATATGCACAACCCCGGCTACGGCAAGGTCGAGACGGGCTACGGCAAGCTGCCGACGGGCGAGATCTGGGTCGCCTGCCTCACCGACATGCCGCGCGTGCAGCCGGAGATGTGGGATTGGTGGTTCGGTTGGCACAGCAAGGAGAGCGCCCGCTACAAGCTCTGGCACCCGGACGCCCACGAGTACGCGGCCCTCAAGTACGACCGCGCCGACAGCACCACCCTCACCGACCGCCAGAAGTACATCGACAACGTCTCGTACGTCGACGAGATCATCGGTGGCCACCTCGACGAGCTCGCGATCAACTTCCAGGATCCCGCCCGGTACGGCCTCGACCGGTCGAAGATCGACGGGACCGTCATCGTGGGCACGGTCGGAACGGCCCTCCTCCCGGTGAACATCGGGATCCTCTGCCACGAGGTGCGCCGCACCGCGAAGGGCTCGGAGATGCGGAGTCGCTTCTACCTCAACGTCGCCGGGGTGCGCAGCACCGATGCGAACGCCATCGCGTGCGCGATCAAGCGCGGGATCGCCCTGCCGCAGGGCATCACCTTCGACCTCACCTTCGGCGCCGCCCTCCTGCTCCACTGCGGGCAGGAGATGAACCACCTCGCGCAGTTCCTGCCGGAGCTGCACGCGGAGTTCTCATAGGCACCGGCTCGCCCCGCCGAATGGCCGTTCACCCGTGGATGTGGGAGGCTCTGCACATGCAGAGTCGAGGAACGTGGCCTTGGTGAAGCGGGCGGCCATGGGGATCGCGGCGGCCGGGACTGCCGCCGCGATCCGGCCGCTCACCCGCGCTGCTCGGGCCGCGTCCGCCGACGAACCGCGCTACCGCGGATACCGCGACGCCGACCTGGCCCAGCCGTACGCGAAGTACATGAAGGCCCACACCGATCCGGCCCCCGCGCCGGTCCACGACGCGGTCGCCGCCGGACCGGTCGATCCGGGCCTCATCCCGGACCGCGCCGCGCTCGCGGCCGAGTTCCACGATCCCGGCTACAGCCCTGTCGAGACCGGGTACGGCCGCACGCGCTCGGGCCAGGTGTGGGTCGCGTGCCTCACCGACATGCCCCGCGTGGACCCCGAGATGTGGGACTGGTGGTTCGCGTGGCACAGCGTCGAGAGCGCCCGCTACAAGCTGTGGCATCCCGATGGGCACCGTTACTCGTCGCTGAAGGCAGGCCCCCTCGCCCACCGCGTCGACCTCCAGGACCGGGAGCGGTACCGCGGCACGGTGTCGTACGTCGACGAGGAGATCGGTGGTCACCTCGACGAACTCGCGATCACGTTCCGCGACCCGGCGGCGCTCGGCATCGACCTGGACCGGGTCGACGGCACCGTGATCTGCGGCCGCGTCGGTGGCGCGCTGCTCCCCGTCAACGTCGGCATGGTCTGCCACCAGGTGCGGCGCACGGCGACCGGCTCGGAGATGCGCAGCCGCTTCTACCTCAACGTGCCGAGCGTGCGCCGTCCGGACCTCGTCGGCGCGCTCCGGGCGGTCCGGCGCGGCCTCACGCCGCCGCCACGGCTCCCGTTCCCGACCGCCTTCGGTGCCGATCTCCTCCTCCACTGCGGAGAGGAGATGCACCACCTCGCGCAGTTCCTCCCGGAGCTGCACGCGGAGTTCTCCTAGGCCGGCAGGGCCCCGCCCCACCGGCGGCCGAGCCCGTCTACCAGTCGGATGCGGCCTGCATGAGCTCCCGCTGCACGGACCGCCCGTTGCCCTCGGCGAGCTCGGCGGCCCACGACCCGTCCTCGGAGAGTTCCCAGGAGCCTTCCTCGTCGGCGAGGGAGCGGTCGAGGACGTCGAGGACGACGCCGCGGGCGCCGTCGTCGAGGAGCGGCACGACGAGCTCGACGCGGTTGTCGAGGTTGCGGGGCATCCAGTCGGCGGAGCCCATGAAGACCTCGGGGGTCTCACCCTCGATCTCGAAGGAGAAGATCCGGGAGTGCTCGAGGAACCGGCCGAGCACGGACTTCACGCGGATGTTGTCGGACACGCCGGGCACGCCGGGACGCAGGCAGCAGACGCCGCGCACGTTGACCTCGACCTGCACGCCGGCCTGGCTGGCGCGGTAGAGCGCGCGGATGCAACGGCGGTCGACGAGGGCGTTCATCTTGATCCGGATGCGACCGGAGCGGCCACCCTTGACGGCCTCGGCGACCTTGTCGATGTGGGCGATGAGGCCGTCGCGGAGACCACCCGGCGCGAGCAGCGCCTGCCGCGGCTTGGGCGCGCGGCCGAAGCCGGTGAGGACGTTGAACATGTCCGAGACGTCGGCGCCGATGTCCTCGTTGCAGGTGAAGAGGCCGAGGTCGGTGTAGAGCCGCGCCGTCTGCGGGTGGTAGTTGCCGGTGCCGACGTGCACGTACCGCCGCACGCCGTCGCCCTCGCGGCGGACGACGAGGATCGACTTCGCGTGGGTCTTGAGGCCCGGGTGGCCGTAGACCACGTGGACGCCGGCCTTCTCCAGCTCGCGCGCCCAGCCGATGTTCGCACGCTCGTCGAAGCGGGCCTTGAGCTCGACGAGGCAGGCGACCTGCTTGCCGCGGTCGGCGGCGCGCATGAGCGACGGGATCAGCGAGGTGTCGTCGGACGTGCGGTACACGGTCTGCTTGATCGCGAGGACGTCCGGGTCGTCGACGGCCTGCTCGACGAACCGTTCGACGGTCGCGCTGAAGGAGTCGTACGGGTGATGGACGACGAGGTCGCCCGCACGGATCGCCGCGAACATGTCGGCGGGAGCGCCGTCCTCGCCGCGCACGCGCTTCGGCACGAGCGGAGACCACGACGGGTCCTTGAGGTCCTTGTGGCCCGGCAGCTTGCCGAGCTGCATCAGGTTGCGGAGGTCGAGCGGGCCCTCGACGTCGTAGACCTGGCGTTCGCTGACCTCGAGCCCGTTGATGAGTTGCTGGCGCAGTTCCGGGTTCATGTCGGCGTTGACCTCCACGCGCACGACCTCGCCGAAACGGCGGTAGCGCAGCTCGGTCTCGACGGCCTGGAGGAGGTCGTCGGCGTCGTCGGAGATCTCGAAGTCGGCGTCGCGGGTGACCCGGAAGGTGCCGGTGCCGATGACCTCCATGCCCGGGAAGAGGAGCTCGGCGTTCTCGCCGATCACGTCCTCGATCCAGACGTACGTGTTCTCCTGGCCCTCGACCGGGACGAGACGGCTGATCATCTCGCGCGGCACCTTGATCCGGGCGATCACCCGCTGCGAGGTGACGGGGTCGCGGACGAGCGCGGCGAGGCTCAGCGACAGGCCGGAGATGTACGGGAAGGGCCGGCCGACGCCGACGGCGAGCGGCGTGAGCACCGGCAGCACCTGGCGGCGGAAGCGGTCGATCACCTGGGCGTGGTCGACGGCGTCGAGCGAGGCGAGCGGCACGATGCGGATGCCGTGTTCGGCGAGCTGGGGCAGCAGGACGGCGTGGAGCTGGCGGTACGCGCGGTGCATCTGCTCGAGCACGCGGTCGCGGACGCCGTCGATGACCTGGTCCGGGGTGTAGCCGTCGGCGCCGGGCTCGCGGATGCCGGCGGCGACCTGATCGTGGAGCGCGGCGACACGCACCATGAAGAACTCGTCGAGGTTGCTGGCCCAGATCCCGAGGAACTTGATGCGCTCCAGGAGCGGCGTGCGGGAGCGTTCGGCAAGCTGGAGGACGCGGTCGTCGAAGTCCATCCAGGAGAGCTCGCGGCTGAAGAGCAGCTCGGGCGAGTCGAGTGCGACCTCCTCGGGCTGTTCGGGCGTGGCCTCCTGCGAGGGCACGGGCTCGTCGTCGCCGACGACGAGGGCGCGAGCGGCATCCCGTGCGGCGAGGCGCGCGACCTCGTGATGCCCACCGGACTCCGTCCCGACCGGAAGCTGTTCGGTGGGTTCGTCGATCGCGGCCGGGGCGCCGTCGTGCGGAGTGTTGCTCACCCGCCCCAATCTAGAACGGCGCGCGGGCCCGCGCAGCGGTTTCTCCGCACCTTTCACACGGGATTAACCGGTGCATCGGGAGCCCGTCGCGTCGGCGTTCCCGCCCGCGTCCCGGCGGGCCCGCGCGAGGGCCCCGCGAGGGCGCGAGGCCTCAGGTCTTGGTGGCGGCGAGGAGCGTCAGGAACGACGACGGCACCTCGCCCTCGACCCGCACCGGCGTGTCGATCAGCGGACCGTTGCGCCAGTCGTCCGGGAGCATCCCGAACACGGACACGTCGAGCTGGCGGGTGCCGTGGCGGTGCCAGCCGCGCAGCACGCCCTCGTGCTGGAACCCGACCTTCTCCAGGGCCTTGCGGGAGCGGACGTTCTCGGTGTTCGCGTACGCGCCGAGTCGCTCGAGGCCGAGCAGCTCGAAGGACAGGTACGCCATGAGCGCCTTGCCCTCCGTGTTCGCGCCCGTGCCCCAGGCGTCCTTGCCGAACCAGGTCCCCACCATCGCCCGGCGGTCGCGGTACGAGAACTCTGAGAGACCGGTGATCCCGACCACGCCCTGGGTGCGGTGCACCTGGAGCAGGTCGAGCTGACGGCCGGTCTCGCGCTGGTCGGGGAGGCGGTCGAGATAGGCCCGCGCCTCCGCCGTCTCCTGGTATGGCCCCCACGAGAACCACTTCGTGACCTCGGGATCGCTCGCCAGCCGGTAGAGCGACGTCGCGTCGCCCGGTTCGGGGATGCGCACCGTCATCGTGGGCCCGTGGAGGGCGAACTGGGCAGGGCGGTCGGCCATCTCGCCACAGTATTCGGCAGGGGCGGCGCATCGCTGCATGGCGGAGCCGGTTGCAGGGGACCATGCACCGGCGCGCGGAGCGCCGCCGATCGTCGCCGCGGCGAGGCGCGCGGTCGTCGGATTCGCCGCGCTCGCGAGGTCTTCGGCGGAACCAAACGAACACCAATGACCGTTCTGGATCGACGTTCGGTCGATCGCAAGCTTCATTTCGTTTTTCTTCCCTTCTGGGCATTAGGTTGTCCGCAGCGCGCCGGGACGTTCCCCCGATCCCCGGGCGCCGAGGAGACGCACCGCCCGTGAGCGCCCCCGAGCTGCGCGTTCAGCAAGCCATCGCCACCGTCCTGCGCCTCGTCCACGAGGCCGCGGTCCTCCGGGCCCGCGTCCTGCTGCCCGAGACCGACGACAGCGATCCCACCATCGTCACCCTCGAACCCCACGGCCCGCTCCTGATCGAACGCGCCGAGGGCACCGTCGAGGTCCCCCACGGCGAGTTGCCGCACGGCTCCGAGCCGGACGTCGCCATGCCCGAGACCCCGGAACTCGGGCCGTATCCGCCCTTCGAGATCGACCCGTCCGGTGGCACCGTGACCGGGATGATCGGCGCGCTCAGCGGCCTCGCCGACGCCATGACCAGGCTCTCCGCCGCGATGGGCGGCGGGGCGCTCGTCGCCTGCGACCTGCGCACCACGCGTGAGGGCGAGCCGCTCGGCGTCGCCGCGCGCGCCGGTGAACCCGCCGTCGCCCTGCTCGGCGACGACGTCTACGAGATCCCCCGGTGAACGACGTGCAGCGGACGCGTCCCTCCGGCGAGGTCTCCTCCGCCGAGGACGGCGCGTCCCTGCACGCTCCTGCCCCGCTCCCCCGACATCCCGGCCCGTCCGACGCCGCCACCACGACCAGTCCGATCTCCGGAAGCGTCACCGCCGGCGTCATCCCGGCCGCAGCCGCCGCCGCGACCGGAGGCACCGCGCCGCGCCGCGCCTGGAACCCGGTCCGCCGCGTGCCCGTCGTGCCGATCGCCGCCGCCGGAGTGCTGCTCATCGGCAGCTGGATCACCGTCAACTACGCGATCGGCGCCTCGCGGACCGGCCGCGAGCAGGCCCGCGAACTCGCGATCGTCGCGGCCCAGGCCGACGGCCTCTCGGACATCGGCGCGATGCTCTCGGCCCAGCCGACGAAGGCGCTCCTCGCCCGCGCCGCCGCCGTCGACCGCGACAACTACATGCTCATCCTCGCGGCGCTCAAGACGTTGCCCGCGGACGACGAGATCGACACGCTCCGCGCCACGGCGCGCCGCCTCACGCCGGAGCTCGTGGAGCTGCAGGCCGCGATCGGCAGCGGCAACCTCTCGGCGGTCCGCGCGATCGGCCGGGCCCGCCTCCTCCCCACCCTCGACCGGCTCCGCAGCCAGAGTGCGTCGATCGCCGCGGCGCGCCTGCACCGCGCCGAGCAGATCGAGACGGTCGCCCGGATCGCCAGCGGGCTCGCGCTCTTCGGCGGCTCCGCGGGCCTCGGCCTGGTCGCGCTTCTGTTCGCCGGGCTGCGGCAGCGGTCGCTCGTGGAACGCACCCGGGCCGAGATCGAGGAACGCACCTCGACCCGCCTCGACGCGCTCGTGAGCCATGCGACCGACGCCGTCACGGTGCTCGACTCCGAGGGCCGCATCACCTGGATCTCCAGCGCCCCTGCATTCCCGCTCGCCCGCGCCCCGCAGCAGGCGATCGGCCACTTCTTCACGGACCTCATCCACCCGACCGACCGCAAGCGCGGGGCGGCGGCGTTCGCCGAGCTGCTCAGCAGCCCGGGTGCCGCGACGACCACCCAGCTGCGGCTCGCGACGGCCCAGGGCGCGCAGCGGCCCGTCGAGATCCGCGGGGAGAACCGCCTCGGCGACCCGGCGATCGAGGGGGTCATCCTCACGATCCACGACGTCAGCGAGCGCACGCTCCTCGAGGACCAGCTCGAACGGCTCGCCTCCCGCGATCCGGTCACCGGGCTCGCGAACCGCGCGCAGCTCGAGGCGCATCTCGGCAACGCCGTCACGCGGCGCAACCGCCGTGGTGGGTTCGCGGCGCTGCTGCTCGTCGACCTCGACGACTTCCGCGCCGTCAGCGACACCCTCGGCCACGACGCCGGCGACGAACTCCTCCGCCACGCGGCCCGCCGCCTCGAGCAGACCGCGGGCGACGGCGACCTCGTGGCGCGTCTCGACGGCGACACCTTCGCCGTCCTCCTCGACGACCTGCGGTCCGTCGGCAACGGCCAGAGCCGCGCCGCCGCGATCCTGTCCGGGCTGCGCGGCAACGCCTCGGTGACCGGCGGCCACTCGGTCGACCTCGACGCCCACGCGGGCCTCGCGTTCGGCGCCGTCGACCTGCCGGCCCGCGAGATCATCCGTCACGCCGACATCGCCCTGCTCGAGGCGAAGGCCGGCGGCGTCAAGGACGTCGTGTCGTTCACGGACCAGATGCGCCACAAGGTCACCCAGCGCGTCGCCCTCACCGGTGACCTGCGCCGCGCGACCGAGCGTGACGAGTTCGAGGTCGACTACCAGCCGATCGTGGACCTGCAGACCGGCCGCACCGTCGGGGTCGAGGCGCTCGCCCGCTGGACCCACCCCCATCGTGGTCGCATGGCGCCGGGCGGGTTCATCGACCTCGCCGAGCAGACCGGCCTCATCCGCCCGCTCGGTGAGCTCGTGCTCCGGCAGTCGTGCCGGGAGATCGCCGAGCTCCTCACCCGCGACGCGGACGCCCTCTCGTACGTGAGCGTGAACATCTCCCCGCGACAGCTCGAGGACCCGGACATCACCCAGGTGGTGCTGTCGGCCCTGCAGGACGCGAACCTCGCGCCGCACCACCTCATGCTCGAGCTCACGGAGCGCAGCATCGCCACGGACCCCGAGCGGCTGGTGCAGCGCCTCATCGAGCTGCGCGCGCTCGGCATCCAGATCGCCCTCGACGACTTCGGCTCCGGCTACTCGTTCATGTCGTTCCTCGAGGACTACCCGCTCGACGCCCTCAAGATCGACCGTTCGCTCTCGAAGTCGATGGCCGACCGCACCGACGCCGCCCTCCTCCTGCGCGGCATCGTCGAGATCAGCGCGAACGCCGGCATGAAGGTGATCGTCGAGGGCATCGAGACCGCCGCACAGCAGCAGCGCGCCGCCGAGCTCGGCATCGAGCTCGGCCAGGGCTACCTGTTCGCGCGCCCGACGAAGCTGTCGGCGCTCGAGTTCATCTGAGCCGCGCGCGGCGAGGCCGGCCGCGGTTCGCGGCCCAGCCGGCCGCGATCATGGACGCCGACACCGCGACGCCGACGGCGATCGGGATCCACACGGCCGTGTGGCGCGGCACGATCCAGAGCGCCGCGCCGAGCATGATCGGCGGGACCGCCAGGGGGTCGGGGAGCGATCCGCGCCGGGCCGCCGGGCGCGCGACCTGCGCCACGGCGGCGCCGAGCAGCGGCACGAACGTCGCCGCGGAAACCCATCCCATCGTGGCCCCCCGGTGGTCGCCGACGGCGAGGGCCATGACGACCGCCAGCAGCACGACCTCGACCAGCTGGCGTTCGGCGCTGCGCGGTGGCGAGGTGCCGGGTGCCTCCTCGGCCAGGCCGAAATAGACCAGGGTCTTCCGGACGCCGGAGCGCAGACGGCCCTCACGGACGGGTTCCACCGGATGGTCGGCATCGACGGGCACGACGGAGACGCTACGCACCGGTCGGCGGCGCGGGCCGGTCAGACCCGCGCGAGTCGCCCGCCTACTTCGACGCGATCTTCGTCGTGATCTTCACGGCGGTCGCCGTGCCCTTGCCGTCGGTCATGGTGACCGCGGGCTTCAGGAGCGTCGCGAGGAGCTTCTTCTTCTTGGCCTTCGAGGTCTTCTTGTCGTTCAGGACCCGGCGGACCTTGTAGTTGATCTTGATGGCCTTGTTCGGCAGCTTGAACTTCACCTTCGTGACGAGCGTGCCCGGCACCACCGGGCGGATCGAGATCGCGAGGCGGCGCTCGCCGTTCACGATCACCGTCTTGGCCTTCGCGCCCGTCAGGGCCAGCTTCACGAGCTTGCTGGCCTTCTTCTGGAAGATCGCGCCCTTCGGCATCTTCAGCACGATCCGCGAGATGCCGTTCGGGTTCGACAGGGCGAAGGTCAGGCCCGAGGCACCCGCGAGGGTCGGACGGAACGTCGCCGAGGCCAAGGCCTGTACCGACGTGCTCTCCGTCGCCTGCGATGCGGTGTTGCCGTTGCAGCTCACCGGGATCGCCATCGTCTTCGACGCGCCGTGCTGCGCCGTCAGGACGGCGTCGGTCTTCAGGTTCGGGACGCCACAGATCTCCTTGCCGAGCTGCAGCACGCCGGTCGATCCGCCGTTGAACACGAGCGTCATCTGCGAGATCGGCGTGTCCGGGAGGCCGTCGAAGCTCGCGACGATCCGGCCGCTGCTGAGGCTCGACTGGCCGATGATGTCGAAGGCGATCTGGTCACGGACGTGGATCGCGAGCCCCGGCAGCGACTGCCCGGGCACCTTCACCATGTAGATGGTCGCGTCGACCGGCTCCGGCAGGGCCGAGGTCTTGATCACGGCCGCGCCGATCTTCGAGGAGTCCGGGCAGCCGCCGGCGATCGCCTGCGCAGCGCTCGGGCACGAGCGGGCGTTCACGTTCGTGAGGTCGACCGCGACGCCGTCCGGCAGGGTCACGACCGCCTTGCGCAGGTTGCCCTGGCCCTCGGTCTGCGAGATCACGGTGGCGATGGTCGGGTGCCCCTTGACCTTCATGTCCGCAGCCGCGCCGCTGAAGCTCACGTCGAAGCGCGGCCGCCAGTTGAGGGCGCCGCATCCGGTCGCCGCGTACGCCGCGCTCCCGGTCGCCGAGCCGCCCTGCGCCGAGCCGAAGCTGGCCGCCGCGGCCTGGTCGCCGCACGTCGTCGCGTTGAGGATCATGCCCGGCTTGTCGATCGTGATCCCGAGTTCGCTGATGTCGAGCGGGATGCCCTGCACGCGCGTCGGGATGCTCGACGCGATGATCGCGAGGCGCAGGTCGTTGCCGGTGAGGTTGATCTGGGCCATCGTCACCACGGTGCCGAGGTCGATCGGGCCGACCTTCGCGGGCAGCGCGAACATGAGTCCGGCGAGCGACCCGTCGTAGCCCTCGGTGAGGTAGGCCGTGCCGCTCACCGCGTACGGCGCCGTCGCGACCCCGACCTTCGCGGTCACGTGCCCGATCGCCGAGGCATCGGGGCAGCTCCCGGCGCGGGCAGCGTCGAGGGCGCACTTCGGGGCGACGGTGAGGCGGCCGAGGAGCCCGGGCGGCATGACGAGGTTCAGCGCGCTGAGCTCCTGCTGCCGGGCCGGCACCGAGATCGTGGTGCCGAGGGCGGTGTCCGCGCCCGCCTGGCTCGTGGACACGCCCATCGACAGCGACGGCGAGAACGCGCCGGCGTCGGGGCAGTCCTGGTCGAGGGTGAGCTGGCCGGTCGCGTCGGTCGCCGCGCCGCCGTAGCGGAGGATGTTCACGGCCGCCCCGAACTGACCGCACGTGCGCGGCAGGCTGAGCACCGGTGCGTCGCCGCCGCGGAGCGCGAGGTCGATGCCGGAGACCTGGACCTGCGGGAGTCCGTCGAAGACCGCCGTGAGGCGACCGGTCGTCGCGTCGACGTCGAGGGTGCCGACGAGCTTCACGCGCAGTGACGGGTAGTCCGCAGCCTTCGCCTGGAGGTAGATGCCCGCGAAGTGCCCGCCGGCTTTCTCGCCGAGGTAGGCGTCGCCGGTGAGCGTGCCGACCATCGGGCTCGAGATCGTGACCGAGCCGATGTCCGCGCCGGCCGGGCAGGCAGCGTCGGTGGTGATGTCACCGGCGTCGAACTGCTGCGCCGTGCACTGCGCGAGGTCACCGCGGGCGCCGGCCGAGGGCGACAGCGAGAGGCCCTCCGGCATCGTGACCGTGACGGTCTTCATCGCGTCGAGCGGTGCGCCCGAATCGGCCGAGGCGCGGATCGAGGTGGTCACGGCGCTCGCGATGAGCGGCGAGGCCGGCGCCGCGCTGTACGCGAGCGACGCGTTGAGCTTGAGCTGGTCGCAGGAGTCCGTGGTGAGCGGCGCCTGGAGGTTGACGGAGCCGCCCTGCGCCGAGCCGAGCGTGGTGGTGCTCGTGGCCGGCGTGCAGCTCACGGGGTTGACCATGAAGCCCGGCTTGTCGATCGCGAGCGCGAGGTGGTGCAGGTCCAGGCGGACGCCCTTCACCTTCGTCGGGATCGACGGCGCCGAGACGGTCAGGCCGTAGTCGCCCCGCAGCTTGAGGTCGGCGAGGGTGACGACGTGGCCGAGGTCGATCGGGCCGACCTTCGCGGGCAGGTCGATCGCGAGGCGGGCGATCGAGCGGTCGTCGCCCTTGACGAGATAGACGTTGCCGTCGACCGGGAACGGCGCCGACGCGACGCCGACCTGGGCGCTCACGGTGCCGATCTTCGACGCGGCATCGCAGGTGGAGGCGTTCGCCGCGGCCACCGTGCAGGCCGGGATCGAGCTGATCGTGCCGAGCAGCCCGGCCGGCAGCACGAGGTTCAACGAGCTGAGCTCCTGCTGCTTCGCGGGGACGTC
>JAVHXX010000092.1 GCA_031119595.1 Patulibacter sp.
TCGGGATCGTCGATCCAGTCGACGGGGACCTCGTGGATCCGCAGGCCGGAGCGCTCGGCGAGCACGAGCAGCTCGGTGTCGAAGAACCAGCCGTTGTCCTCGACGTGCGGGAGGAGCGCGGCGGCGACGTCGCCGCGGATCGCCTTGAAGCCGCACTGGGCATCCGAGAAGCGCGCCGACAGCGTGCGGCGCAGGATCACGTTGTAGGAGCGCGAGATGACCTCGCGCTTGAACCCGCGCGTGACGCGCGAGCCGCGGTGCAGGCGCGTGCCGATCGCGAGGTCGGAGTGACCGGAGACGAGCGGGGCGATCAGCGGGAGGACGGCGGCGAGATCCGTCGAGAGGTCGACGTCCATGTAGGCGAGGACCGAGGCATCGGACGCAGCCCAGACGTGACGGAGGGCGCGGCCGCGGCCCTTCTCGTCGAGGTGGACGACGCGGACGTCGGAGAGTTCCTCGGACAGCTGCGTGGCGATCGCCATCGTCGAATCGGTCGAGGCGTTGTCGGCGACGGTGATCCGGAAGGCGAACGGAAGCGACTCGGACAGGTGCGCGTGGAGGCGCTCGACGCAGGAGCGGAGCGCGTCCTCCTCGTTGTACACGGGGACGACGACGTCCAGGACCGGAGCACCTTCCTGATCGGTACGCTGCTGCTCACCAACCGGCGCGGGCGTATGTTGTTTGATCAGGCTCACATTGAAAAAGGTACGTGACATGTCAAGCGCGAGACCGACCGAGAGCCAGGAGATCGAGACCGACGCCGAGGAAACTCCCGCACCGTCGGACTCTCCAGAGGAATCGGCTGTTCTTGAGCAGGACGTCAACTCCGGGTCAACGGATGCACGACCGCTCTGGGCCCGGATTCTCGGGCGTCCCCCGGTCGAGGTATACGTCCTCGGGGCCATCTCCGCGCTACTGCATTTCGCATTCCTTTCGAGCCCCCGCGCGATCGTCTTCGACGAGACCTACTTCCGCACCTACGGCCTCGAGTACAAGGCCCACTCCTACTACTTCGACCTCCACCCGCCGCTCGGCAAACTGCTGATCGGCCTGTGGGGTGCCATCACGGGTGTCGGAGCCCAGGCCGCACAGACCACCGACCCCGGCGTCGGCCTGCGCACCTTCCCGGCGCTCTGCGGCACGCTGCTCGTGATCGTCGTCTACTACTTCATCCGCCGCCTCTCCGGGAGCCGGCGGATGGCGACCCTCGGCGCGGGCATGCTCATGCTCGACAACGCGCTCCTGGTCACCTCGCGGTTCACCCTCATGGACAGCCTCCTGCTGCTCGTGGGCATGGGTGCCGTCACCCTCGCGCTCGCCTCCTACAGCCGCACCGGCTGGGCCTACTGGGCCACGATCGTCGGCGCCGCGTTCCTCGGCGGCATGTCGATCACGATCAAGGCCACCGGTCTCAGCGCGCTCGCACTCGTCGGCCTCCTCTGGCTCATCGACGTGGTTCGCCGGCGGCGCAACTGGAAGCCCGTGCTCGGTCAGCTGTCGCTGCTCGTCGTGATCCCGGTGATGGTCTATCTCCTCACCTTCGCGATCCACTTCGCGCTGCTCACGAAGACCGGCCCCGGGGACGTCTACATGCCGAAGGACTTCCAGGCCACGCTCAAGGGCAACCCGAACTACGACCCGAACGCCCACCTCTCGTTCGTGAAGAAGTTCAAGGAGCTCAACCACGCGATGGGCTACTACGAGATCCAGGCCGACAAGCTCACCCACCCGGACTCGTCCAAGTGGTACACGTGGCCGATCGGCCGCCGGAGCGTCTACCTGTACTACGAGCAGGAGGCCAACGGGAAGTCGAAGTACATCTACGAGATCCCGAACGTCGCCGTCTGGTGGGGTGCGCTCCTCGGCGCGGCCGTGGTGTTCGTGGGGATCGCCCTGCGGCCCGGTCGCTTCGCGCGGTGGAAATGGCCGCTCGCGTTCCTCTTCCTCGGCTGGATGGCGAACTGGCTCCCGTTCGCGTTCATCCACCGGCCGATGTTCATCTACCACTACTTCTTCGCGCTGATGTTCAGCATCGGGTTCGTCGCCACCGGTCTCGGTGCGCTGACCGGCTGGAGCGACGACGGCGACAAGCCCTTCACCTTCTCGACCCGACGCTCCGCCAGCATCTACTGGGGCATACTCGGCGTCGCGCTGATCCTCTTCCTCTACTTCGGTCCGACCACCTTCGGGATCCCCCTCACCCCGCAGGGACTCACCGACCGGATGTGGCTCCCCACCTGGCGCTGACCCCATGGCCCTGATCTTCCTGCTCTCGGCGCTGCTCCTCGGCACGGCGCTCGTCCGACGCATCCCCTTCCCGCTCTACCGCTTCGAGGCGGTGGCGCTGGCCGTCGGGCTCGGCCTCTTCGGCTGGACCTGGCTCACGTTCGTCCTCGAACTGCTCTTCCCGTACGACCTCGCCCTCTCGATCGTGGTCACGCTGTGCGTCGCCGCGTTCGTCGGCCTGTGGCGCGGCGGCAAACCCGAGTGGCGTCCGCTCGAGGGCGGGCGGCGATCGTGGATCGTGTGGGGCATCGCGACCGCCCTCACCGGGGTGATGATCGTGACGCTGTTCTGGTCGCACAACCTCCCCCAGGACTCGCAGGGGATCTGGTCGTACGCCGCCACCTGGGGCGACTACGGCCTCCACGCGAGCATCATCAGCCACATCGACGCGGCGACGCGCCTCCCGAACGACCTCTCCGTGGCGTCCGGCGAGAAGATGACGTACCCGTTCCTCATCGACCTGCTGTCGGCGATGTACGTGCACGGCGGCTGGTCGCTGCACGCGAGCCTGTTCTGGCCGGGGGCGTTGCTGGCGCTGTCGATCTGCCAGCTGCTCATCAGCGTGGGACTGCGCCTCTTCGGCCGCATCTCGGTCGGCGTCGGCGGCCTCGGCATGGCGCTCTTCATCGGGTCCGCCGCGGGCACCTGGACCGCCTGGCACGAGTGGCGCAAGAGCGGCCAGGGGTTCTTCGACTTCCTGGGCAAGCTTCCGTCGGACTACACCCAGCTCGCCGGCCCCAACGCCCACGTCACCAACCTCCTCACCGACGCGATGCTCCCGCAGCGCTCGTTCCTGTTCGGGCTTGCCGTCGGCCTCGCGGTCATCGTGTTCCTGCACGCCGCCCGCGAGCGGGGCGAGACGAAGCTGCTGTGGCCCGCGGCGCTGCTCGTCGGCCTGCTGCCGATGGCCCACCCGCACACCTTCCTCGTGTGCTGCGCCCTGTTCGCCGGCGTGATCGCCGAGGCCGGCTGGAAGAAGAAGGGTCTGCCGATCTCGACGCTCGTCCCGTTCGTCGCCGCGATCGTGCTCGCGCTGCCGCAGATCATCTGGCAGCAGGTCGCCAACCACAACGGCAGCGGCGGCCACTTCAAGTGGTTCTGGATGTGGGAGTCCGGCCAGACCGTCCCGGGCTACTGGTGGGCGAACTTCGGCCTCATCGGCATCGCGTTCCTCGCGATCCCGGTCGTCTTCCGCAAGCACCGTCAGGTCCTGTGGTTCCTGCCGCTGCTGCTGGTGCTCGCGTTCACGCAGGTCTACTCGCTCCAGCCGACCGAGTACGACGACCTCAAGCTCATCTACTGGGTCTACATCGTCGGCGGGTTCTTCATCGCCTACGCGGTGAGCGAGGCGATCCGGCGGCTCCCGGTCTCCGCGGTGCTGTTCGCGGTGCTGGGCGTCTTCGTCTTCACGCCCGGCGCGCTGTCGATCGTGCACGACTACCAGGCGAAGTACCAGTTCGCCTCGACCGACGACATCGCCCTCGCCGACTGGGTGGGCAAGAACACCTCCCCCGACGCGATCTTCGCCTCCGCGGAGATCCCGAACAACCCCGTCGCCACGCTCGCCGGCCGGCGGCTCGTGATGGGGTATTCGGGCTGGCTCTACAACTTCAGCATCGACTACACGGCGCGTGCGAACGCCGTCCGTGCCGCGCTCTCGGGCAACTTCCAGGACCCGGGGCTCCTCGGATACAAGGCCAACTACCTGATCGTCCGGGCCGCGGAACAGAACTCCTACTACCCGGCCAACCAGGAAGGCCTGAACCAGCATCCGGTCGCCTGGAGCAACGCCTCCTGGACGGTCTACGCGCTGCAGTAGGAAGCCGCGCACCGCCCGCGGCTGCGGGCGCGGTGCTCAGCCGGCGGCCGTCGCGAACGCGTCGCGGCGTTTGATCAGCAGCCACTGGCCGGGGCGGATCTGCTGCAGCGCGAAGCCGCCCTGGAGCGTGTCGCCGTGCAGCACGAAGACCGCGTGGCCGCGCTCGATTGCCTCGGGCCAGGCCACGCGGCCGCCCTGCTCGTAGGTACCGGCGTCCCAGACGGCGCCGCCGCCGGGGCCGTCCGACGCGCGCACCGGCGACCCGAACCGCTTCTCGGCCGGCACCATCGACGGTGCGCGTCGCATCGACCACGACCGCCAGGCGCCGTCGACCTCGAGGTGGAGCGCGTAGGTCGGAGCGTCCGCGCCGGCGCGCTCCTCGACCACGAACCGGCCCGCGCTCACGCCACGGATCGCGAACTGCTCGTGCCCCTCGACCTTCACCTCGTCGACGTCGACCGACGCAACGCTCGCACCCGGCGGCCCGTCACGGAGGAACTCGACGAGCCCGCCGACCGCCGCCTCGGATCCCTCGGCGTGCACGTGCACCGAGCCGTCGTCCTCGTTGCGGACCCAGCCGAACACGTCGAGCTCGGTCGCCCGCGCGACCACCGCCTGCCGGTACCCGACACCCTGGACCCGGCCTCGCGCGACCGCCCGGATCGCGTGTTCGCTCGTCGTCTCGGTCATGGCGTCAGTGTCGCGCAGCGTTCGGCCGTCAGGGCTTCAGCGATGAGATCGCATTGGCGACGAGCAGGAACGCCATGAACCCGGCCAGCCACCAGGTCTCGGAGGTCCGCTCACGCCCTTCGACCGGCAGCGTCGCCTGCACGGTGCCGTCCTCGCCGGCCTCCGGCACTCCTGCCGGGAGCTCCTCGACGACGACCGTCCCGGCGCCGCGGTCCACGAGATGCCGGCGGTCGTCGCTCAGCAAGGCGGTCGCGAACAGGCCACCGATGACGACCATCTCGCTGACGTCCGCGGTGATCGACAGCGTCGGCTGGGTCCCGAGCACGGCGTCGAGCAGGTTCCCGAGCACGGAAGGCGCGATCAGCACGGTCGGGAGCAGCGCCGCGCGCCGCCAGGCCGCGCGCCGGTCGATCGATGCGCCGTCGGCGCGGCGGATCCGCACCCCGAACAGCTGCTTTCCGAGGGTCTGGCCGCAGTGCGCGCCGCGCCGGGACAACAGGAACCCGTCGTACGCGATCCAGATCGCGAGCGCGAGGACGTCGGCGAGCGTCGTGACGAGCAGGTCGGAGCGCGTCGAGGAATGATGGATGCTCGCGAAGAGGCCCGCGTGGTCGCCGAAGGGTGACGCGCGGTCATCGAGCGCCCAGACGGGCAGCATCGCCAGCACCTCGAGCACGCCGATCAGCACGAAATCGACGAACCAGGCCTGCGCGCGACGCCGCAGCTGGGCGACCCGCCAGCGGCGCGGACCCGGGTCCGCCGCGACGCCGGCGACGCGGGCGTCGCCCGGCCGAACGAACACCGGCTCCGCGGCCGAGCCGGCGGCATCTCCTGCTCCTGCTGACATCTCTGAGGCCTTCCTCCGCGACCGGCGGGCACAGCGCCCGCGCCGCACGCTACGGGTCGGTCCGGAGCAGGACCGGTCAGGCGTCGGCGGTCGCCATGGCCACGAAGTCGCGGACGATCGCACGGGTGTCGTCGGCGCGGTGCGCGACCGCGAGCTCGCTGACGATCGGCGAGGCCTCGAGATCGATGACGCGCACGTCGGGCGTGGCGATCCCTCGCACGCACGCGGGCGCGAGCGTGACGCCGAGCCCCGCACCGACGAGCCGCAGGATGGTCAGCCAGTGCGAGGCCTCGTGCGCGATCCGCGGCCGGAAGCCGCGCTCCTCGCAGAGGCTCAGCGGCTTCTCGAACGCCCGCACGCCGGCGGTGCGCGGCGGGAACACGAACGGAGTGCCGTCGAGCGCAGCCACGGAGAGCTCGCGCGCCGCGGCAGCCGGATGCGTGGCCGGGACGACCGCCACGAACGGTTCGGTGAAGATGGTCGTCGTGACGAGCCCGTCGACCGGTTCGGGGTCGCGAAGGATCCCCGCGTCGACATCGCCGCCGAGCAGGCCGTCGACCACACGGCTCGTGAACGACTCGTGGAGCTGGAGCTGGACACGCGGGTGCTCGGCGACGTAGCGGCTGAGGATCGCCGGAAGTCCGGTGATCACGCCCGACCCGACGAAGCCGACGTTCAGCAGGCCGGTGTCGCCGAGGCCGATGCTCCGCGCCTCGTGGACGTCGTCGGCGACGTTCCGCAGGGTGCGCCGGGCGCGGTCGAGGAAGGCGGTGCCGGCCGGGGTGAGCGCCACGGACCGCGAGGTGCGCTCCAGGAGCGGACACCCGATCTCGTCCTCGAGACGGCGGATCGCCTGCGAGAGCGGCGGGTGGGCCATGTGCAGCCGCGCGGCGGCACGGCCGAAGTGCAGTTCCTCGGCGACGGCGACGAAGTAGCGCAGATGCCTGAGCTCGAGATCCATATGCCACCCATCTTGATCGACGCGAACAAGATATTGGACGTCTTGGTCTCGGCGGTCGACACTGGAACCATGGACATCACGATCGCCCCGATGGCGTCCGACGACGACGCAGCCGCGTTCCGCACGCTCAACGAGCAGTGGGTCCGCGAGTACTTCACCCTCGAGGACGAGGACCGGCGTCAGCTCGGCGACCCGGTCGGAGCCTACATCGAGCCCGGCGGGGAGATCCTGATCGCCAGGGCCGAGGGTCGTGCGGTCGGCTGCGTCGCGATCGTCCCCGACGGCTCCGGCGCCTGGGAGCTGTCGAAGATGGCGGTGTCACCGGAGCTCCGCGGGCAGGGCCTCGGGCGCCGCATCCTGGCCGCGGCGATCGCCACCGCCCGCGAGCGCGGCGCCACGTCGATGTTCCTCGGCAGCTCGAAGAGGCTCGCGAACGCCGTCCACCTCTACGAGGCCCTCGGCTTCGAGCACGTGCCACCCGAATCGATCCACATGCCGTACGACCGCGCCGACGTGTTCATGCGGCTCGAGCTCGGGGCGCGGAGCGGAGCAGCGTCCGGCTGACCGGCGCGGCCCACCGTGAACCGGAACCCGTGCGACACCGGATTCCGTAGGGTCGCGGCGATGCCGCACGTTTCGTTTCGCACCGTCCGTGCCGTGGCCGTCGCCGCGGCCGTGCTGGCCGGCTCGGCGACGCCGGCCATGGCCCACGACGCCGCCATGCCCGCGAACGCGAAGCACGGCCTGCTCCCGAACGAGCGCTGGGTGAACGACCACTGGGCGCCGTTCGACGAGCGCCAGGCCGAGCGTGAACTGCGCCTCCAGCCGGGACAGCTCCAGGCGTTCCTCTACAACGACCACCGCACGCTGGCCCAGCTCGCCCGCCAGCGGGACGTGCCCTTCGAGACGCTCGTCGACCACCTCGCCGCATGGACCGACCACGTTCCCGGCGCCGACAAGGCCGAGATCAAGCAGCGGATCCGGCTCGTCCTGATCGGCGGACATCTCGCGCAGCACGTCTTCTACCACGTGTTCCACGGGCTGAGTTTCACGTCGTCGCTGGTCGATGCCGCACGGATCTCCGAGTACACCTTCCGGCAGCACCGCGGAGAGGGATGGACCTACCGCCGACTCATCTCGACGCACGGCGGCGACGCCGACGCCACGGAACGGAAGCTGTCCGGACTGATCGACCGCAACCAGCGTCGCGGCGTAGCCCTCCACGAGACCCCTGCGAGCGAGGGCCGCCAGCTCGCCGCGCTGCAGCACCGCCGACTGAAGTGCTGGTTCGACCGACCCGCCCAATATCTGGATCCGGCCGCGCCGTACGACCGCCGCTACACCAAGCACGACACGGACCACACGAGCGCAGACGTCCCGATGACGCGCGCCGGCCAGCGCGTCGAGGACCGCCTCATCTCCCGCGGCCTCGCGGGTCGGCCCGCGGGCTGCTGGGATCTGCCGCAGCAGTTCCACGGCAACCCCGGCGCTCCGATCTCACGGCTGGAGCTGCGGCGCCTCGGTCACGTGCCGGCCGGCTTCAAGGGCCCGATGATCAACCACGACACCATGGCGATGCCGGGCGGACCACGGTGACCCTGCGCTAGACGTGCTGCCAGGCCGCGACCTGTTCGCGGACCCAGGCCGCGACCTGCGGCGGCGCGACGCCGTCCGCGAGCGAGGTCATCGCGACCGGCTTGTCGCCGCGGCGCGCGCGGGCGTCGGACTCCATCAGGGCGATGTCGGCGCCGACGTACGGCGCGAGGTCGGTCTTGTTGATCACGAGGAGGTCGGCGTCGCGCACACCCGGGCCGCCCTTGCGTGGCACGTCGTCGCCGCCGGCGGTGTCGAGCACGAAGATCTGGCGGTCGATCAGGCCGCGGCTGAAGATCGCGGTGAGGTTGTCGCCGCCGGACTCGATCAGCGACAGCTGCACGTCGCCGAGGTCCTGCTCGAGCCGTTCGACGGCGTCGAGGTTGGCGGAGATGTCGTCGCGGATCGCGGTGTGCGGGCAGCAGCCGGTCTCGACGGCGACGATCCGGCGCTCGTCGATCACGCCCGTGCGGCGCAGGTGGTCGGCGTCCTCGGTCGTGTAGATGTCGTTCGTGACCACGGCGAGCCCGAGCTCGCCCGCGAGCGCCCGGCACAGCGAGGCCACGAGGGCGGTCTTGCCGGAGCCGACCGGGCCGCCGATGCCGATGCGGATCGGCCGGTGCCCGTCGCCGTGCCCGTGCGGGGCGGGCTGGTGCGGGTCGGGGAGGTGCTGGTGGGGAACGCCGTCGATGAGATGCATGGAGAGGAGACCGACCTTGGATGGACTGGGGCCAGGATGGTCAGTGTGGCCGGTCGCATGGCGCCACCGTTTGGCCCGCTGGATGAAACCTCGTGCGCACGTCCGGGCGGCGAGACGTTTCGAGCCGCAGCGCGGGGCGGGCACTTCCAGAACGCCGTTCTTGACTTGCGTTCCGCGACACGGAACGTTGCCCTGGAGCGCGGGGGGAACCCCTGGCCCCGTGTTCGTGTCCGCACCCCTCCGCCCAGGAGTTCCATGTCCCGCCCAGCCCCGCAGCGCCGCCACCACCGCACGACGCCGCGTGCCACCGGCCTGCGCCGTCGCCGCGCCGCCGCCGCGATCGCCCTCGCCGCCCTGACGAACGCGACCGCCGGTGCAGCCGCGGACCCGGTCTCGACGCCGACGCCGTCGCCGATCTGCGTCCCGAGCCCACCGTTCGTGAAGGGGCTGCAGAGCGCAGGGACCCACGCCATCACGGACACGACCGCCACGATCACCTGGATCCCCCAGTCGATCGACACGGCGTGCGGGGAGGTCGCCCCGACCTCCTACGAGATCGCCACCGCCGACCACACCGTGCTGGCGACCGTCAGCGGAACGAGCGTCTCGGCGACCCTCACCGGTCTCAGCCCGGCCACGACCTACACGGTCCACGTGCATTCGGTGGGCGGCAACTACAGCAGCTCCGGCGATACGAACTCGCCCGCGTACGACCCGAACTCGCCGGACGTGACGTTCACGACGAGGCCGGCGTCGGTCGTCACACCGACGCCCATCCCCACGCCGACGCCCGATCCCGATCCCACGCCGACCCCGACCCCCACGGGCAACCCGGACACGACGTCCTACGCGGTGGCGGGTACGGCGACGCTGAAGAACCTCGCGAAAGGTTCGATCCCGCTCTCGGGCAGCGCGTCGCTGGCCGTCACGAGCATCTTCAACCCGGGCTCGCCGACCCCGGTGAAGTCGTTCGCGGGTGAGCTCACGCTCGCGCCGGCGGCCGCGAACCTCAAGGTGCTCGGGTTCCTCCCGGTCACCGCGACGATCCAGTTCGCGCCGACCGCGCCGCTGACCGGGTCGGCCGGTGACGCGTCGACGTCGGCGACGCTGAAGACGCGGATCAAGTTGCCGTCGGTGAAGGCGTTCGGGATCCAGATCGGCGGCGGTGCGAGCTGCCAGACCACGCAGGCCAGCACGATCCCGCTGTCCAGCTCGGCGCCGTTCCTGGGCAGCGTCACGCTCGCCGGCACGTTCGCGATCGGCAACCTCAGCGGCTGCGGCGCCCTCAACGGCATCGTCTCCCCACTGACCGCCGGCTCCGGCAACGCCCTCGCCCTCACCCTCACGCAGGCGCCCGTGGCGACGCCCGCGACCTAGCCGCGCCACACGACGCGGGAGGGTGGGCCCACGGGTCCGCCCTCCCGCGTGCGCGCGCGACGACCGCGGCGCCCGAGCCGGGACCGGAGCGAAAACTCCGGTAGATGCTGGGGATCCAGGCTTGACTTGCGTCCGCCGATACGGGACGTTGCCCCTTGACGGCGCGGTACCCCCGGCCCCGCGGTCCTCGTCCGCCCATCCCACCCGGGAGTCCCATGTCCCCGTCCGCTTCGCTGCGCCGCTCCGGCCGCAGCGTGCCCCGCGCCGCCAGGTCGCGTGGTCGCCGCCTGCTCGCCGGCGCCGCCATCGCCCTGGCCGCGCTCACCGCGTCGACCGGCACCGCTGCCGCCGATCTCATCGACACCGTGCCCCCGGCACAGGTCACCGGCGTCTCGGCGACCACCTTCCTCGACAACATCAACGTCCCGCGGGTCAACATCGGGTGGACCGCCACGACCGACAACGTCGGCGTCGTCGGCTATGACGTGTACGCCCGGAGCTCCTCCGGCAACGCGCTCGTCGCGAGCGTCGGCGGCAGCGTGACCAGCGTCGGCAACCTCTCGGTGAGCCCGTTCCCGACGACGGCGTTCACCGTCGTCGCCAAGGACTTCATCGGCAATGTCTCCACCCCGAGCGACCCGGCCATCGCCAACACCTGCGGCCTCGTCCAGTCGACCACGTACGCCCCGACCGGCCTCGTCGCCGCGGACGTGAGTTCCACCGGAGCGACCATCAGCTGGTCGCCGTCGGGCCAGGGCTGCAGTGCGGTCCCGGCGACCGGCTACGCCGTCCTCGACCGAGTCGGTGGCACGAGCGTGCAACTCGCCACGACGGGCCCGAGCACCTTCGCGGCGCGGGTCACGCTCACGCCGGGCGTGCTCCACGTGATCTCCGTCATCCCGACCGGCGGCGGCGCGCGACTCCTCGAGTCCAACCCGATCCCGGTCCAGACCCCGCCGGTCGTGTGCACGCCGACGCCGCCGTCCGTGCGCGGCCCCTCCTCGGCGTCCGCATCCGACATCACCACGACCACCGCG
>JAVHXX010000093.1 GCA_031119595.1 Patulibacter sp.
CCTCCTCGGCGGCGTCGCCCTTGAAGCGCTCGATCAGCTTGTTGACGGCGATCTGCGGTGAGATCTGCTCGTTGCCGAGGGCCAGGTAGAAGTCCTCGGCCTTGTCGAAGCCGAGTTCGCGGGACACGTCGGCGAGGACTGCCGACGCCACGATCTTCTGTGCGGGCAGGCCGGCGCGCTTGAGCTGCGCCTGCAGGACCTCGCGGCCCCGGTGCTCGGAGTCGTGGCGGGACTCCTGCTTGAAGAAGTGCTTGATCTTGTTGCGCGCACGCGACGTGCGCACGACCTTCAGCCAGTCCCGCGACGGGCCGCGGTCCTGCTTGGAGGTGAGGATCTCGACGATGTCGCCGTTCTTCAGCTCGTAGTGGAGCGGCACGAGGCGCTGGTTGACCTTCGCGCCCACGCAGCGGTGGCCGATCTCGGTGTGGACCTCGTAGGCGAAGTCGAGCGGCGTGGCGCCCTGCTCGAGCGACTTGACCTCGCCCTTCGGCGTGAAGATGAAGACCTCTGCCCCGAACAGGCTCCGCTTGAGCGACTCCATGAACTCTCGCGGGTCCTGGATCTCGCCCTGCACCTCGGCGAGGTCACCGAGGAGGCCGTTCTCGTTGCCGCCCTTGTAGAGCCAGTGCGCCGCGACACCGTATTCGGCGCGCGCGTGCATCTCCGCGGTGCGGATCTGGATCTCGAGCGGCCGCCCCTCGGGCCCGACCACCGTCGTGTGGAGCGACTGGTAGAGGTTCGCCTTGGGCATGGCGATGTAGTCCTTGAAGCGGCCCGGAAGCGGCTTCCACAGGGCGTGGACCACGCCGAGCGCGCCGTAACACGCATTGGCGTCGGCGACGATCACGCGCATCGCGGTGAGGTCGTAGATCTCGTTGAACTCGCGGCCCTTGCGGGCCATCTTCGTGTAGATCGAGTAGAAGTGCTTCGCGCGACCGGAGATGTCCGCGTGGACGCCGACCTTGTCGAGCTCGTCGACGAGGTAGCCGCCGGCCTGCTCGACGTACCGCTCGCGGTCCTGCCGCTGCTGGTTGACCAGCATCTTGATCTCGGTGTACTTGCGCGGGTGGAGCGCCTGGAAGGCGAGGTCCTCGAGCTCCCACTTGATCGCGTGGATACCGAGGCGGTGCGCGAGCGGCGCGAAGATCTCGAGGGTCTCGCGGGCCTTCTCGATCTGCTTCGGCTTGCTCATCGCGCCGATCGTGCGCATGTTGTGGAGGCGATCGGCGAGCTTGATCAGGATGACGCGGACGTCCTGCGCCATCGCCACGATCATCTTGCGGTAGTTCTCGGCCTGCTGGTCGTCGCGGGACTGGAACGTGATGCCGGTGAGCTTCGTGACACCGTCGACGAGCGCGGCGACGGTCTCGCCGTACTTCTCGGTGACCTCCGCGATCGACGCGGACGTGTCCTCGACGGTGTCGTGGAGGAGCGCCGCGCACAGCGTCTGGGTGTCGAGACCCAGGCCGGCGCAGATCTTCGCCACCCCGACGGGATGGGCGATGAAGTCCTCACCGGACTTCCGCTGCTGGCCACCGTGGTGCTTGGCGGCGAACGCGAAGGCCCGTTCGACCTCGGCGACGTCGACCGTGGGGCGGCCTTCCTCGGCGTGCTCGGCGATGACGGCACGGAGGTCGCCGAGCAGGCGACGCTCCATCGGCGTGAGCTCGTGGCCGTCGATCTGCTCGACGGGCGCCGCGACGGCGACACTGACCGACTCGTCGACGAGGTGCCGCGCGAGTTCGGCGGCGTGCGCGTCGGCGCCGATCAGGCTCTGATCAGCAGGCTCCATCGGCGAGCCTCCTCGACGACGGCGAGCGCATTTCGGTAGACCGGCGACGCATCGAGGTCGGCCTTGTCCTGGGAGATGAGTTCGACGGATGCGAGGCCGTCGGCGACGCCGACGAGGCCGAGTTCGTCGAGCACGCGAACGGCTCGCCCGAGCGCCGCCGGAGCGTCGCCCTCCGGGAGGAGCGCGAGGAGTCCGAGGGCAGGCAGCGGCCCACCCGCCTCGCGGAGGCCACGGAACAGGGAGACCATGAGAGGCCGGAGCGCGAATTCGCGTTCGAGTGCATGGACTCCATAGGTTAGCTCAGCGTCTGTCCAGTTCCACCAGGTCTCGACGGGCGTGGACGCAAGCGCCGCGGCGGCCCGTGGATCGATCGGCGGGTCGACGCACACGACGAGCCCGGCCTCGGGCGTGGCGAGGTCGAGCGCCCCGGCCAACCCGGCGGGGCCGACGACCGCGCCGGTCCAGCCGAGCGCCTCGAGCTGCCCGGAACGCCGTGCCGGGTCGGCGGCGTAGGCGATCGGTTCACGGCCGCAGCCTGCGGCGACCCGCAGGACCGAGGCGACCGAACTCCCGCGCCGGTCGACCGACGGCTGCGGCGGACGGGTCGGGGCAGGGACGTCGTCGTGGTACCCGGCGAGCATCGCCGCAAGTGCGCCGGCGTCGATGCCCAGCTTCTTCGCGGCGGCCGGGGCCGACGGCTTCTCCAGGGGATGCACCGACTGCACGACGACGCGGGCTTCGACGGTGCCGCCATAGGTCGACCGCTCGAGCTGCACGACGAGGTCGAGGGGGACGTTCATCGGGAGCGGCGGCGAGCTGAAGGCGACGGCCTTCGTGCGCGCCCCGCCCGAGGCGATGACCGCGCGCCGGTGCTCGTTGCCCGAGCCCATCGGGCTCTCCTCGATCACGCGCACCGAGGGCAGCAGGAGCCGGACGGCGGGGTTCGCCTCGCCGGTCGGCTCGAACGCCGCGAGCTCGTCGGCCAGGGCGAGCGTGAGGTCGCGGACCTCGGCGACGGCGTCGACCACCGGGCCGGGCGCCTCGGCGGCGTCGGCCAGGGCGGCCGCGCAGGCGGCGTCGAACGCCTCGGCGAAGGCGGGGATGTCGGCGGCGGCGAGCTCGCAGCCGGCGGCGGCCGCGTGCCCACCGAATTTGCTCAGGTGCTCGGATGACGCCTCGAGCAGCGCGGCGAGGTCGAGGCCCTGCGCGGATCGCGCAGACCCGTTCGCGCGGTCGCCGTCGATGCCGAGCATCACGACGGGGCGGTTCGTGTCCTCGGCGATCCGCGAGGCGGTGATGCCGATCACGCCGGCGGGCCATCCGTCGCCGGCGACGACGTAGCCGTGGCGCTCCCCCATGGCCCGGACCTGGGTCTCGGCCTCGCGGCGCACACGCAGCTCGACCTCGCGCCGCTGCAGGTTGCACCGCTCGAGTTCCTCGGCGAGGCGTGAGGCCTCGTCGTCCGAGCGGGCGCGGACCAGGGCCAGCGCGAGATCGGCGCGGGCCATGCGACCCGCGGCGTTGAGCCGGGGCGTGAGGCGGAACGCGACGGAGGTGCCGTCGAGGGTGGTCGGGTCGACGCGGGCCGAGCGGAGCAGCGCGCGCAACCCGGGACGGCGCGTCCGGGCCAGCGCACCGAGCCCCTCGCGCACCGACGCGCGGTTGTCGCCGGTGAGCGGCACGCAGTCGGCGATGGTGGCCAGGGCCGAGAGCTCGGAGATCCCGTCGCGCAGGGGCGAGGCGCCGTGGCCGGTCCGTTCGAGCAGGGCGGTCGCCAGAGCCGCGGCGACCCCCGCGCCGCAGGGCTCCCCCACGCGCTCGACCAACTCGCCGTCGAGCACGCCCGGGTGCAGGATCGCGGTGTCCGGAAGGACGCCGTCGCCGCGGGGCAGGTGGTGGTCGGTGATGAGGACGTCGATGCCGGCGCCGCGGAGGATCGCGGTCTCCTCGACCGCCGTGATCCCGCAGTCGACGGTGATCACGAGGCTCGGGCCGAGGCGACCGATGCGTTCGAGGCTGGCCTGCGTGAGCCCGTAGCCGTCGACGCCCCGCTTCGGCAGATGCCACGCCGGGCTCGCGCCGAGGAGTTCGAGCGTGTCGAGGAGGATCGCCGTCGCCGACACGCCGTCGACGTCGTAGTCGCCGTGGATCAGGATCGGCGTCCCCGCCTTCACGTGCCCGAGCACGAGCTCGGCGGCGGCGTCGAGGCCCGGGAGCTCCGCCGCCGCCTCGATCTGACCGGCCAGCCAGCGGCGGGCATCGGCGGGTTCGGCGTACCCGCGGCGGGCCAGGGCCTGCGCCGTGACGTGGGTGATGCCCAGGGCCCGTCGGAGTTCGGTCACGACGGCGGCCGGCACGACGGGCACCGACGGCTTGGCGGCCCGCAGGTGCGCAGCGGGCTCGCCCTCGGGGTCACCGAGGGCGGCCGAGTTCGGGAGGTCGATCGGCGCCGGGGCGTGAAGCGGGCGATCGTCGGCCGAGCGCGTCACGCCGGGGGCGTGGTCGGGCGTCGGTTCGGTCGCGATGGGCACCATTCCACGGTACGCGCCACCGGAGACGGAAGGCGGCGGCGCGCCGCCTCCGCGGTCACTTCGATTCGCGGAACACGCCGACGCCGTAGCCGGCTGCCAGCGCGATGAGCGTGCCCGGGATGCCCTCGAGCGCCACGGTGAGACCGAGATCCGACGTGTGCGGGATCGCGAAGCCGTTGATCGCGAGGCCACCGATGGCCCCACCGAATCCGGCGATCAGGAACGCGCCGACGATGCCACCGACGACACGGTCCGGGAGCCAGATCGTGAAGTGCCAGATGGCGAGTCCCATCATCACCCAAGCGAGGATCGCCATCAGGAATCACCCTCCGTACGGTTGCGCCGTTGTTCGCGGCGCTTGCGCGCCTCCGCCCGGCGGACCGAGGCGGGATCGTTCGGGTCGACGGTCTCCTCGGCGCGGCGGCTGGTGCCGCCCGTGCGCGCCGGGGTCCGCGGGGACTGCGCCCCGCCTTCGCCCTCGATGCCGAGATCGCGGACCATCTTCGCGAATTCCTCATCGGAGACCGAGTCCGGAGCCTGGTCGCTGCTGAGGTGGACCGGACCCTTCGGGCCGGACTCCGCCGCAGCCTGCTTCGGCGCGTCGGCGTAGGCCGGGACCACGCCGCCGTGCGACTTGGCGACGGCCGCGAGGCGACGCTTCCACACCGTCTCCCGCTCCTTCCAGTGCACGAGCACGGGAGCGGCGATGAAGATCGACGAGTAGGCGCCGGAGACGGTACCGATGATGAGCGCGAGCGCGAAGTCCTTGAGCGTCTCGCCACCGAACACGTAGAGCGCGACGACGGGGAGCAGCGTGCAGAACGAGGTCACGAGGGAGCGCGTGACGACCTCGGCCATCGACTGGTTCACGATCTGGTTGTACGTGGCTCTCGGCATTCGAGGCACGTTCTCGCGGATTCGGTCGAACACGATGATCGTGTCGTAGAGCGAGTAACCGAGGATCGTCAGGAGGGCCGCGACCGTCGAACTGGTGACCTCGACCCCCAGCAAGGCGTAGACGCCACCGACGATGAGGATGTCGTGGGTGAGGGCTATGAGCACCGGCACCGCGTACTTCCACTCGAATCTCAGGGCGATGTACGCGGAGATCACGAGCAGCGACGCGATGATCGCGATGATCGCGGTGTTCGCGATCTGCTTGCCGAACGTCGGGCCGACGGACGAGCTGCTGAAGGTCTGGTTGACCCCGTAGCGCTTGTCGAGCTCGGCGCGGACCGTGTTGACCTGGGCCGGCTGGAGGCTCGGGACCGCGATCTGGATCGCGTCGGTGCCGAGCTTCTTGTTGTTGATCGTCTGGACCTTGGCGTCGTCATACCCGATCGAGGCCATGTAGTCGCGGACCTCGGACTCACTCGCGTGGCGCTCGAGACCGGTCGTGATGCGGGTACCGGACTTGAAGTCGATGCCGAGCGGGATTCCGTTCGTGCCGATCGCGAACGCGCCGATGAGCAGGATCACACCGGACATCGAGAAGAACAGCTTCGAGCGGCCCATGAAGTCGAAGCGACGGTTGCGCTCCGGCTTCGCGACGCCCGCGCCGAAGGCGGCGCGGCTGGTCATCTTCGACGCGCCGAGCGTGCCGAGGACGGCCTGCGTGTAGACGACGGCCGTGAAGAAGGACACGAGCGTGCCGACGCCGAGGACGAACGCGAAGCCCTTGACGCCGGCGGTGGCGAGCGTGAAGAGGATGAACGCGACGACGAAGGTGACGACGTTGGCGTCGATGATGGCGGTCAGACCGCGGCGATATCCGGCGCTGATGGCCGCCGCCGTACTCCTGCCGGATCTCAGCTCTTCCTTGATCCGTTCGAAGATGACGATGTTCGCATCCGCGGCGACGCCGATGGTGAGGATGAGACCCGCGATGCCCGGCAGCGTGAGGGTGATCGGGACGATCACGACCAGCGCGTAGAAGAACAGCGAGTAGAGGACGAGGCCCGAGATCGCGAGGATGCCGAGCACGCGGTAGAAGAGCAGCAGGAACAGCGCGACGACCGCGAAGCCGACGAGGCCAGCGACGGCGGCCTGGCTCAGCGCCTGGGCGCCGAGGGTCGCGGAGACCGTCGACGTCGAGATCAGCGTGAGGTTGACCGGCAGGGCACCCGTGCGGAGGAGGTCGGCGAGGTCACGCGCCGAATCGAGCGTGAAGCCACCGCTGATCAGGGAGCCGTTGGCGCCGCTGATGCCGTTGGGGTTGTCCTTCGGGTCGATCTGCGGAACGGAGATCAGCTGGTTGTCGAGGGCGATCGCGAAGTGCTGGTTGCCCGTGCCGCCGATCGACTGGTCCTGGCCACGGTCGGCGATGATCTTCGTGACCTTCTCCCAGATCTTGCGACCCTTGCTCGTGAAGTTGAAGGTGACGGCGGGCTGTCCGACCGAGTCGGTGCCCTGCGCCGGGCTGGTGATGTCCGAGCCCTGGAGCGAGACGTTGTCCTGGACGACGTACCACTTGTCCTGGCGCTTGGGGGCCTTGCCGTTGTCGGCGCCGGACTTCTCGTTCGTGACCGTGGCCTGGAGGATCGTGGTGCCGATCGGCACGGTGACCACGCGGTAGTCCTTCTTCTGCTGGGCGGCCGTGGCCTCGTCCTGCGAGTAGAGGTCCTGGACGCGGTCCTGCGGCCCGGCGATCACGTGCTTCGTCTTGTCGTTGACGAGATAGTAGGTCGCGTTGTGCGAACGGCTCGGGTAGGTGACCGGCTTGCGCTTGGAGCCGCGGATGACCGCGTCGTAGAGCGGGACGCCCGAGTTCGGGTAGCCGGCGCCGTCCGTGGAGGTGTCGCCGGAGATCGAGCCGTCGTCGACGTCGGGCTGGCCGTCGGGGCCGACGACGTTGGTCTCCCAGTCGTAGAAGTAGAGGCGGGCGGTCTTGCCGACCAGGCGCTGGGCGGCGGCCGGGTCCTTGTAGCCCGGGAGCGCGATCGAGATCTGGCTGTTGCCGGCGGTCTGGATCTCCGGCTCGAGGGCGCCCGTCGGGTCGACGCGCTTGCGCATGATCGCGATGGTGCGCGACAGCGTGTCGGACGTGATGACCGGCGCGTTCGCGGTCGGCTTGGCCTGGTAGACCAGCTCGACGCCGCCCTTGAGGTCGAGGCCCTGGCGCGGCTTCGTCGTCGCGGCGATCACGATCGACGCGATCGCGAGAGCTGCGACGAAGAGCAGGATAAAGAGATTCCGGCGGCGTTCGGTCACGGCGGTCGATCCTACTCAGACGGGGTGAGGACGAGCAGTACGCCCCCGTCGTTGTCGTATGCGGGGAAACTGTCGACGACGACACGAGCGGGTCGATCGCCTTCAGCGGAGATGCTGGCGGGTTTGCCGAGCTGGCGGACGCCCCACTCCCGGACGGTCCCGATGATGTCGGTGCCGTCGTCGGAGCGGAGGCCCAGGAGTTCGTTCGCGTCACGGCCGATCGCGCGTTCGTCGCGGAGGCCGGTCAGCTCGAAGCTGCCCCGGCCGCAGCTGAGCACGCGGCCCTGCTGATCGCACACGAAGATGGCGGCGTTCGGCGCCGGGTAGTAGTCGTCGAGCAGCTCGAAGAGCATGCCCGCACCACAGCGCTCGCACGTGTGCACCTTGCCGCGGATCCCGGCGGTGCGGTCCCGTTGGATCGTGCGGTGCCCGCAGTGCGGGCAGATGAACGTGATGGCGGACACGGATCGCGCAATGTACCGGGGTTCCGGGCGGAACGACTCCGGACCGGTGTCCGGAGTGGACGCTCGGGGGACACTGCCCCGGTTTGCGGTTTCTCGATGGCCCGAGACCACGGGCGAACCGGCCGGTACCGGCCGCCGTCGAGCGCGGCTCACCTGACTCAGGTGAACAGCTCCGGAGCGTCGCCCGGAGGCGCCAGTCCGAGGTGCCGGAACGCGCGCGGACTCGCGATGCGACCACGCGGCGTGCGCTGGATGAACCCGCGCTGGAGCAGATACGGCTCGTAGACGTCCTCGAGGGTGTCGGCCTCCTCGCCGATCGCCGCGGCGAGCGTCGACAACCCGACCGGGCCGCCGGCGAAGAGCTCGCAGATCGTGCGCAGGAGCTCGCGGTCGAGGCGGTCGAGGCCCTCGTCGTCGATCTCCAGGTGGCGCAGGGCGGCGTCCGAGGCGGCGTCGTCGATGATGCCGGTGCCGCGGACCTGGGCCCAGTCGCGCACGCGCTTGAGGAGGCGGTTCGCGACGCGCGGCGTGCCTCGGCTGCGCGACGCGATCGCATACGCGCCGCTGTGCTCGATCTCGATCCCGAGGATCCCCGCCGACCGCTCGACGATCTGCGCGAGCTCGTCGGGCGTGTACGGGTCGAGGCGGAACTGGATGCCGAAGCGGTCGCGGAGGGGCGTCGAGAGCAGGCCCGATCGGGTGGTCGCGCCAACCAGCGTGAACTTCGGGAGGTCGATGGTGATGACGCTCGCGCCCGGCCCCTGCCCGAGGGTCATCGGGAGTTGGAAGTCCTCCATCGCCGGGTAGAACGCCTCCTCGAGCGCCCGCGGCAGACGGTGGAGCTCGTCCACGAAGAACACCGCGCCCTCCTCGAGGGCGGTGAGCAGCGCGGCGATGTCGCCCTTGCGCTCGAGCGCCGGACCGGCGGTGGTGACGAGGGGCACGCCCAGCTCCTCGGCGATGATCGTCGCCAGGGAGGTCTTGCCGAGGCCCGGGGGGCCGGCGAGGAGCACGTGGTCCATCGCCTCGCCTCGGCCCTTCGCCGCGTCGAGCGCGACGCCGAGTTGCTCGCGGACCGCTTCCTGGCCGACGAACTCGTCGAGGCGGCGCGGCCGGAGGGTGGTCTCGATCTCCTCCTCGACCGTGGCCGAGGCGTCGTGGATGCGAATCGGGTCGGACATCAAGCGCGTGATTTCTTCAGGGCCCCGGCGACGAGCTCCTCGACGGAGTCGCCGGCGACCCCCTGCAGCATGGCATCGAGCTCGGCCGGGGCGAACCCGAGGCCTTCCAGGGCCTGACGGGCCTGGAGCCGCGGATCCTTCGACGCGGCGACGTGGCCGAGGGACGGCCCGTGCGAGCCGTGGCTCGCGGCGACGAGGCCGGGCGCGATCTTCTCCCGCAGCTCGACGACGATGCGCTCGGCGGTGCGCTTGCCGACGCCGGGAACGGCCTGGAGCCGTGCGGCGTCGCCGGTGGCGATCGCGGCGCCGATCTGGCCGGCGTCGCCGCCGGAGAGCACGGCGAGCGCGAGCTTCGGCCCCACCGACTGCACGCCGAGCAGCAGCAGGAAGAGCTCGCGCTCGGCCTGCGACCCGAAGCCGTAGAGCGTGAGGGCGTCCTCGCGGACGGCGAGGTACGAGAGGAGCTGCACCTCACCGCCGAGTGGCGGGAGCGCAGCGAGCGTGGACGTGGAGGCGAGCAACGAGAGCCCCACCCCACCGACCTCGACCACGGCCGACGTCGCCGTCGTGTCGACGAGGGTGCCGCGGACGCGATCGATCATCGGGAGGCCCTCAGCGCAGCGGCGAGCGGGGCGCGCTGCACGTGGCAGAGGGCGACCGCGAGCGCGTCGGCGGCGTGGTCGGTCGACGGCTGGACGCGGAGGATCGCCCCGACCATCTTCTGGACCTGCTCCTTCTGCGCGGACCCGCGCCCGCAGACGGCGAGCTTGACGTTCTGCGGGGTGTACGAGTGGCAGTCGATGCCGCGCAGCCCGGCGAGCACGAGCGAGACGCCCCGGGCCTGACCGACGGCCACGGCGCTGCTCGTGTTCTTGCCGAAGTAGAGCTCCTCGAGCGCCATCGACGTGACGCCGTGCTCGTCGAGGACGGCGGCGATCGTCTCGTGGATCTCGGCGAGACGCCGCTCCGGCGCGCTGCGCGGCGAGGTCTTGATCGTGCCGTGGGCGACGGCCCGCGGCGACGGGCCCGCGGCGACGACGCCCCACCCGGTGTTGGCGATGCCCGGGTCGATGCCGAGCACGATCATCGGGTGGTCCCCCGGCCGGCGCGGCCGTCGGTCTCGGAAGCGATCATATGTTCGTATGGTGCCGCATCGACCGGCGGACGCCGAGGGCCGCAACCCACCGCCCAGGACCGCCCGAGACCGCGCCTCCCGCGACGCCGCGGCCGCCCCGCGCCCCGATACCATCGCCGCGTGGCAACACCCAAGACCACGGGCGGTGCCACGCCCGAGCCCGCCCCGCGCCGCCGCCGGATGAGCGCCGTGCAGCGCCGTGAGGAGATCCTCGCGGCCGCCACCGTCGTCTTCGGCAAGCACGGCTTCCACCAGACCGCCATCGAAGAGGTCGCGAAGGCTGCCGGCGTGAGCAAGGCGCTCATCTACGAGCACTTCGCCAGCAAGGACGAGCTCCAGGAGACCGTCCTCAAACAGCTCACGAACGGCCTGCTCGAGGAGATCGGCGCGGCCGTCGCCGCGGCGTCGTCCGAGGACGACGAGACCTCGATCGCCCGCCTGCGCGCCGGGATCGACGCCTACTTCGCCTACATCGAGCGCAACCGCGACGCCTGGCACATGATGTTCCGGGAGTCCGTCGGCCGCGACACCTCGCAGGTGATCCTGTCGATGGAGCCCGCGTTCGTGAGCGGCATCGCGGCCGTGCTGAGCGTGGCCCCGGAGACGGCGCCCCTCCTCGGCGACGTCGAGAGCGGCGTGCGCCTGCGCGTCGGCGCGCAGATGCTCACCGGCTCGATGCAGTGGCTCGGCAACTGGTGGGTCGACAACATGGACCTCGTCCCACGCGCGACGATCGTCGACTGGGCGATCGACGCGATGTGGCTCGGCCTCGACGGATGGACGGCGAAGCTGCGCGCCGAGCGCGAGGCGGGCGGCCGCCAGGGCTGACCCGCCGGTGCTGCCTCCGGCGGAGGCAGCACGCAGGCCGTCTAGGCCATCACGCGCTCGAGGATCTCGTCGTCGACGTCGAAGTTCGCGTGGACCTGGTTCACGTCGTCGTCGTTCTCGAGGGTGTCGATGAGCTTGAGG
>JAVHXX010000094.1 GCA_031119595.1 Patulibacter sp.
ATTGCCGCCAGCCGCGAACAGGCCGACGCCCTGGTGGCCCAGGCCGCCGCCGCCCGGGACCTCGCCACGGCCGAAGGCGGCGCCGCAGGTTCCGCAGCGAGCGCGGGCGTGACCGCCGACGCCGGCACGGCGCTCCATGCCGCCTCGGTCGCCGCGAGCGCGTCGCTCGACCCGGCCGACGCAGACCCCGTCGAGGGCCTGTCGACCTGTCACGGGCTCGGCGGGTCGATCCTGCTCTACGTGCGCGCGCACGAACAGCTCGGCCCGGTCGAGCATCTCGCCGCCGCGCGCTGGATCGCCGGGCGCGCCACCGCGCGGCTCGGCCCCGACCCCGCGGCGTGGCCGAGCGGCGTCCCGGACGGCGGCTTCAGCCCGGGCCTCATGACCGGCCTCGCAGGCGCGATGTACGCACTCTCCCGCGCCGCCGACCCGGCCGCGACTCCGCGCATCGGGGTGCTCGCCGGTTGAGACGGCGTGCTCCGAGCCGCCCCGACTTCATCCACCGGGCCGAAAGCTCCGCAGCGACCCGCGCCTAGCATCACGGCCATGTCGCGCTGCCCCGTCTCCGCCCGCCCGCGATGAGCAGCGGTGCCCGCGCCCTCGGGCTCACGATCGGGTCGCTGCGGGCCGGCGTGCACGATGCCATCACCGATGTCGACGGCGTGCTCGTCGGCCACACGACGCTCGTCGAGGGCGACGGCGCGCTGGTCGTCGGCAAGGGTCCGGTGCGGACGGGCGTCTCCGTGGTCCTGCCGCACTCGCTCATCTGGCGGCGGCCGGTCTTCGCGGGCATCCACCGGCTCAACGGCAACGGCGAACTCACCGGCACCCACTGGATCGAGGAGTCGGGGCTGCTGTCGACGGCGATCGGCCTCACGAACACCCACAGCGTGGGGGTGGTCCGCGACGCGCTCGTGCGCGAGCACTTCCGGGTGCGCGGCGCCGACACGCCGTTCTGGAGCATGCCCGTCGTCGGGGAGACCTGGGACGGCGTCCTGAACGACCTCAACGGCCATCACGTCACCGCGGACCACGTGGCCGCGGCGCTTCGGGACGCGTCCGGCGGCCCCGTCGCCCAGGGCGCGGTCGGCGGCGGCACCGGGATGATCTGCCACGACTTCAAGGGCGGGATCGGCAGCGCGTCGCGGATCGTGGCCGACGCCGACGGCGGCTACACGGTCGGGGTGCTCGTGCAGGCGAACCACGGCCGCCGCGAGCGCCTCACGATCGAGGGCGTGCGGGTCGGTGAGGCGATCCCGTTCGCCGACGTGCCCCCGCCCCGGACGCCGCGCGCCGAGGGTACCGGCGACGGGCCGTCGATCTCGGCCGGCGCCGGGTCGATCATCGTGATCCTCGCCACCGACGCGCCGCTGCTGCCCCACCAATGTAAGCGCCTGGCCCAGCGCGCCGCGCTCGGGATCGGCCGCACCGGCGGGGTCGGCGAGCACTACTCGGGCGACCTGTTCCTCGCGTTCGCGACGGGCAACCGCACCCTCGAACCCGACGTGATGGGCGCCACGCCGCCGCACGAGCGCGCCCTGCGGATGCTCGACAACCAGTACATCACCGCGCTCTTCGACGCCGCCGTCGAAGCGACCGAGGCGGCGATCGTCAACGCGCTCGTGTCCGCGGAGACCACGACCGGCCGCGACGGCATCACCGCACACGCCCTCCCGACCGACCGTCTGATCGAGCTGCTGGGATCACCGTGATGCTCGTCGACCGTAACCCGCTCCCGGACGACCTCGCCGCCGACCTGCGCCGTCAGCTCGCGTTCGTGATCGAGGTCGACCAGATGAAGGCCGTGATCCGCGAGACGGTGATCCCGTCGGTCGACCGGTGCGAGAACGACGCCGAGCACTCGTGGCACCTCGCGCTCATGGCGATCGTGCTCCGCGAACATGCCCGGGAGCCCGTCGACCTGCCGCGCGTGCTCGAGATGCTGATCGTGCACGACCTCGTCGAGGTCTACGCGGGCGACACGCCCCTGCGCCTCCAGGACGACCAGCAGGAGGTCCGCGAGCGCGAGGCTGCCGACCGGCTCTTCCCGCTGCTGCCCGGCGACCAGGGCGACCGGCTCCGCGGCGCCTGGGAGGAGTTCGAGGCCCACGAGACCGCCGAGGCGCAGTTCGCCCGTTCGCTCGACCGTCTCCAGCCGATGCTCATGGAGTGGATGCACGACGGCCAGCGCTGGCGTGACAACGGCGCGTCGGCCGAGGGCATCCGCAGCCGTCTCGGGATCATCGCCGACGGCTCGCCGGCCCTCTGGGACGTCGCCGAGTCCTTGATCGCCGAGGCGGACCGTCGGGGCTGGCTCAGCCCCGACGAACCGGGGAACTCGGTCGGCTTCTAGCCGGCCGCGCCGCACCGCGCGACGAATCGGTCACGGGAGGACCGAACCGTCGCGCCGTCCCGGAGGCGCGGCCCGCACCGCGCGGGCTCAGAGCCCGGTGCACGTCCACTGGTCGTGGCTGTCGAGGTGCTTCGTGCCGGAGAGCACGGTGCCGTCGGCCAGGGTGACGGTGGCGTCGATGCGGTAGCCGCCCTTCAGCCCGACCCAGAGCTCCTTCGTCTGGCCGGGGGAGAGCGCCATGTCGTTGGAGATGGTCGGCGAGCCGTCCTTCCAGACCTTCGCCGTCGCCCTGACGGGCAGGCGCAGGTCGCTGCGCTGGGCGTACGCCGAGAGGCCGAGCGTGGGCTTCGTCGGGGTCCCGGTCGATCCGCGCGGGCATACGAAGTCGTTCACGGCGAGATAGTCGAACGCGAGAGCCGTCGACGGGGCGGTCGGCTCGGTCCCGGGCAGCGGCGTCGAGCCGAGCTTCGCGAGCACGAGCGGCGTGACGGCGAACTGCTCGTTCCGCGAGAGCACGGCGCCGGAGCCGCTCGTGAGCTCGGTGATCGGGATGTCGCCGCCGATCTGCCGCAGCCCGCCGCGCCGGTCGACGTGCCCGAAGGCGTAGCGCCGGAACGATTCCGTCGCGCCGAGCGTGATGGTGCTGGCATCGTCGGCGATGCCGGCGAGCCACGCACCGTGGTCGCGCAGGATCGACGGGTACGCGAGCGAGGCGGTCGCGCCGTTCGTGGTGTCGATGCCGTTCGCGGCGTCGCCGTCGTAGTTCTGCCAGGCGACGAAGCGACCGTTCGGCGAGGTCACGACCGGGTTCTGCGGCCGGCTCGCGAGCGTGGTGGTCCGGGTCGGCGCGATCACCTGGTCGCCGACGAGCAGCGAGGTGCCGTTGTCGCCGATCGACAGCGCGCCGGCCGTGAAGCCGGCGACGTCCCCGAGCTTCTGCGTGGTCGAGCGTGAGGCCTCGTAGCGGTAGATCGGGATAATTTGCGGGTCGGCCTGGTCGTCGAGGTCACGGACCGAGAACTGCACGGCCGTGCCGAGGTTCGAGATGGCGACCTGCTCGACGCGCTGCGTGATGCTCGTGATCACTGAGGCACCGGCGCGGTCCTTGGAGACCAGCGCGTAGGTGTTGCTCGGGCGGTCCCAGAGATAGAGGTCGTAGGCGTCGTTCGTGTCGGCGGGGACCAGGCTGCGGCGCGTGGTGAACACGATCCGCTTCAGGTCGGCGCTCGCGCCGCGGAGCTCGTCGAACGGCTGGAGGATGTCGTGGGTGACGCCCGACTGCACGTCGCGGATCACGTCGTAGGGCCCGAACGCACCGAGGACCTCGGTGCCGTCGTTCGAGACCGCTGTCGGCCGGAGCTGGTCGGTGCGTTTGCCGTCGGTGCCGATGCCGATGAAGCGGAGGGGCGCATTCGCGGCGTGGGCAGCCGCCGGGCCGGCGAGCGCGCAGAGCGTGGCGAGCGCGAGGGCCGCAGCGGGACGCGTGCGGCGGGACGACGGTGACATGGGATCCCTCGGAGGAGCGGACGGGCGGGACGACGAGCGCTCGGGGGAACGCGCTACGGCCGGGATCGTAGCGCCCGCCGCGGGCCGCGCCCGATCCGTGGTCCCGGTCGGCACGGGCCGCCATGGACCCGCGCGACGCGCACGTGCCCCATGACGACCCGCCGTCCCCGCGGGCTCAGCCCGCAGGCGCGAGGACCGGCTCGCTCATCTTGTGCGGCTGCATCGTCGGGCTCCCCATCCGGTGCGGCCGCATCGACGGCTCCATCATCCGGTGCGGCCGCATCGACGGCTCGGTCATCCGGTGGGGCCCCATCGACGGGCCGCCCATCCGGTGCGGCTGCATCGACGGGCTCCCGAACCGGTGCGGCTGCATCGACGGCACGGTCATCTTGTGCGGCCGACGGGCGCGGGGCGTGGCGGAGATATTGGACATGGTCGCTCGGACTCTCGTTCGGAGGTCGCAGCGCGTCGATGCGCTACGTCGCGCGAGCGTAAATGCGCCAACGGGAGAATTCCGTGGGCATCCGACGGGCACCAGATGGAGTACTTCGGGGGTGATTTGCCCACCGAACCGCGCCCGGGATCTCGACGACCCGAGGCCGCCCGCCGCGACTCAGGCCGCGCCGCGGCCCAGGGCCTCGTCGATCCGCGGGCCCGCGGGGAGCTCGTCGGCATGGAGCGCGTGGCGGAGGTCGAGGAGCGCGCGGTAGGTCGCCGGATGGCTGGTGATGTCGGGGATGGTGATCGGCTCCTGACTCACGCGGAAGCCCTGGGTGATCGCGGCCATGCGGTCGAGGGCGCGGTCGAGCTCCTCGAGATGCTCGCGGCCCCGGGGCGCCTGCTCGCGCGGCGCGGCGAACCCCATCGCGGCGTACGCCACCCGCTCGACGGCCTTCGTGAGCACGAAGCGGTCGTCGGCGGCGCGGCTCGAGAAGAGGAGGTCGCCGACGGCATCCTGTTGCACCGCGTGGAGGTCGAGGAGGGCGGCGTGGAGTTCGCGGCGGGAGCGCCGCACGAGCGTGCTCGACGGCGTCTCCGAACGGGTCATCGCGGCGTGGAGCACGTTGCGCGCCGCGGTCACGACGGTGGCCTGCGCCACGCCGAGCCGGGTCGCGGCCGTGCGGGGCCAGAGCAGCCGCCGCGCGAGGAGCCCGATCCCGCAGCCGATGATCGTGTCGACGATCCGGGGCCCGAGGAGCGAGCCGGGCGGCGTGCCCGGGACGCCGAGGTCGACGATCAGCAGTGCGATCGGCGTGGCGAAGAACGACGCGACGCCGTACGCGGTGAAGAGCGTCGACTGCATCAGCACCTGGCAGATGGCGAGCGCCACGATGATCGTCGCGACCGACGGATGCATCGCGAAGATCCCGGCCGCGAGCCCGACGCCGAGGATCGTGCCGACCATCCGCTGCGTCGCGCGGCGCGCGGTCAGGCGAACGTTGCTCGCGAGCAGCACGCCGGCGGTCGTGAGGCCGACCCAGATGCCGCGCTGGTCGTCGATCGACAGCCCGACCGCCGTGCCGGCCGCCACGCCGATGCCGACGCGCAGCGCCGTCGGCAGGATGAGCGAGCCGGGATGGGCCGCACGGCGCAGCGTCGCGATCGGGCCGCGGCGCCGCCGACGGGTGAAGGGCACGAGCGTGGTCGCGAGGGCGAGCTTCGGGTCGGCGTCGAAGACCGCCTGGTGCACCATGCGGGCGAAGCGCTCCCCGTGGATCGTGCCGGGGGCCTCGTCCGGGAGGTCGATGGTCGCCGCGACCGCGGGATGCCGCACGGCCGCGCGGAGCTGCCGGGCCGCGAGCGGCCAGCCCGGATCGACCGGCGGGCAGTCGCGCAGCACGAGGCCGAGCGCGGCATCGGCGACGGCCTCGCCCGAGACGGCCATGGCGTAGAGCCGGTCGCCGTCGCCGCGGTGATGGCCGGTGTGCTCGAGGGTGCGGCGCATCTCGGCGATCGCGACGAGGAGTTCGTGGCGGGCGTCGCCGGCCTTCGGCGTGCCGAGCGCGGTGAGGAGGTCGGCCATGCGCGACCAGTACGTCTCGATCACGCGCTCCTCCGGGCCGCGCGGTCGCCGGAGTCCACCGACCATCGACAGCGCGATCACGGCCGCCGCGCCCGTGAGCACGAGACCGGCGCGGCCCGGGGCGTCGGCGAGCGAGCCGGGATAGCGCGTGGCCGCGAGGAACGACAGGACGAGGAAGAACTCGCGGGGCCGACCGACGTCGTACGCGTGGCAGGCCAGTGACCCCACCCCGGCGACGATGCCGGCACCGATCGCCACCGCGACCGGATGGCCGCCGAGGAGCGTGCCGAGCACGACCACGGACGTGAGCGCGAGGGCGATCGCCGCCATCACGATCGCGCGGCGGTGGTACGGCTCGTCGCGCGCGTAGATCGCCACCCACGCGCCGCCGGTCGCCACGGCACCCTCGCGCGTGTGGTCGAAGGCCGCCCCGATCGCGAGCGGCACCACGAAGCTCAGCCCGATCCGCAGCGAGGTGCCGCGCACCGCCCACGCCGACCGCACGATCGCCGCAGCACGCCGCCAGGCATCGGTGGGTGAGAGGGACGCGGTCACCCCTTCTACTTAAGTGCACCGCCGCTTCGCCGGCGTACAGCGGTCCAGGCGCGCTGCGGCGCCTCAGGCGTCGTCCGCGGGGACGATCCCCGCCTTCCGCGAGATCTCTGCGAGCACCTTCGGATCGGACACGCCCTGGAGGTCGTGCCGCGGCGTGTACGGCGCCTCGAGCCGGTCGATCTCCTCCATGGTCAGCTCGACGTCGAGCGACGCCACGGCGTCCTCGAGATGCTCCGGCTTCGTCGCCCCCACGATCGGGGCGGTGACGACCGCCTTCGAGCGCAGCCACGCGAGGCCGATCTGCGCCCGCGACACGCCGCGCGCCTCGGCGATCTCCCCGACGGCGCCGATGATCGCGCGGTCGCTGGCCTCCTGGCCGTAGAGCGTGTCGGCGTACCAGCCATCGGTCTCCGAGCGGGTCGTCTGCTCGCCGGGCGGACGCGTGAGGCGACCACGCGCGAGCGGGCTCCACGGGATCGCGCCGACGCCCTCGTCGAGACAGAGCGGCAGCATCTCGCGCTCCTCCTCGCGGGCGAGGAGGTTGTAGTGGTCCTGCATCGAGACGTACCGAGCCCAGCCGTGCGTCTGCTGGAGGTGGAGGGCCTTCGCGAACTCCCAGGCCTTCATCGACGAGGCCCCGAGATACCGCACCTTGCCGGCCTTCACGAGGTCGCTCAGGGCCTCGAGCGTCTCCTCCATCGGCGTCGTCGGATCGTGGCGGTGGATCTGGTACAGGTCGACGTAGTCGGTGCCGAGGCGCCGCAGGCTGTGGTCGATCTCGGTGAAGATCGCCTTCCGCGACAGGCCGGCGCCGTTCGGCCCGGACCGCATCGCGTGCCGCAGTTTCGTCGCGATGACCACGTCGTCGCGGTCGGCGAAGTCCTTCAGCGCGCGACCCGTGATCTCCTCGCTCGTGCCCTGCGAGTACATGTTCGCGGTGTCGAAGAAGTTGATGCCGGCGTCGAGCGCCTGCCTGATCATCGGACGGCTCTCGTCCTCGGTGAGCGACCACACCGGGTGGCCGCGTTCCGGCACGCCGTAGCTCATGCAGCCGACGCAGATCGGCGACACCTCCAGGCCCGTCTTCCCCAGCTTCACGTACTCCATCGTGGATCCCTCCCCGGCCCGCCGAACGGCGCGACCTATAATCGGACAACTCTCCGCTTACCGTAACGGAGAGTTCTCCGCTTAGCAACCGTCGCCTGCGTGCGGCACGATGGGGCGCGCATGCCCGACGAACGACCGGCCGCACGGCGCGCCGATGCCCAGCAGAACCGGACGAAGCTCCTCGAGGTCGCGGCCGGCATGCTCGCCGCCGACGGCGAGACGTCGCTCAACGCGATCGCGAAGGCCGCGGGCGTGGGCCCCGGCACCCTCTACCGGCACTTCCCGACCCGGGAGGCGCTGATCCTCGCCGTCTACCAGCACGACGTCCTCGGCCTCGTCGATGAGGCCCCGCGCCTGCTCGAGGAGCACCCGCCGCTCGACGCGCTCGCCGCCTGGTACCGGAAGCTGACCGCGCACATCCGCCTCAAGCACGGCCTCGGCGACGCCCTCACCGCCACCGAGAAGGCCCACGCCACGGAGAAGAGCTACGGCCCGGTGATCGCCGCGACCACCCTGATCCTCGACGCGGGTGTCGCCGACGGCACCATCCGGGCGGGCGTCGACCCGGACGACGTCCTGCTGCTGATGAGCGCCCTCTGGCGCACCCCGCAGACCGCGGACGGGCAGGCCCAGATCGACCGCCTCCTGGCCACGATCACCCGCAGCATCGCGGCCTGAGCCCGGCACGCCCCGGCCGGCCGCGCCGCGGCCTCGCGGCCGCAACGACGTTCATACGAGGGCAATACCCCTGGACGCGGACATGTAATTGAGGAACGGTTCATTCGACCGGTTCCTTGCCGATTGCCCACCCATGAGCCGGTTCACCCCTGCCCTCCGGGGCCGCGTCTCCCGACGCGAGATCGCGCTCAGTCCCCACGTCTGGTTCGCGGTCGCCCTCGCCTTCGCGGTGTTCGCGGTGGGCTGCGGCTTCACCGGATTGTTCGTGCATCCGTTCACGACCACGCGCATGCTCGTGCTCTCCGGTGGCCTCGCCGCGATCGCCGTGGGCATCGCGCTGCGGCCGCCGCCCGAGCCCGACTCGATCACCACGCATGTGGTCATCGCGCTCGCGTACGGCGGCACGTCGGCGGCGATGTTCGCGTTCGCGCCGTACGGGACCGCCGCGCTCCCGGCCGCGGCGTTCATCGGACCCCTGATCGCGATCTGGCTCGACGACCACCGCCAGATGGCCGCGCACTACGTCGCCGCGACCGTCGCCCTGCTCCTCCCGTCGTTGCTGGGCGAGGCCAACACGGCCACGTTCGTCGCGACCTGCAGCCTGCTCCCACCGACGTTCGTGCTCGGGTTCTGCTGCCTGCTCGTGCTCCGCAGCGCCGAGGCCCAGGGCGACCGGCTCGAGGCCATGGCGATGCGCGACCCGCTCACGGGCGCGGGCAACCGTCGCCTCCTCCACGAGCATCTGCCTCTCGAACTCAAGCGCCACCACAGCAGCCACCGCTCGCTGAGCGTGATCGCCCTCGACCTCAACGGCTTCAAGCACGTCAACGACAGCCTCGGCCACGCCGCGGGCGACCAGCTCCTCATCACCGTCGCCGCGACGATCGCACGCACCGCCGGCCCGCGCATGACGGTGGTCCGGCAGGGCGGCGACGAGTTCGCGATCATCGCCCCGGACACCGATGAGGTCGGAGCGGTGCAGCTCAAGACCGCGCTGCGGGAGGCCCTCGAGCCGATCGTGTCGACCGGGATCGGGTTCGCGACCTTCCCGAGCGACGGCGGCGACCGGTACCGCCTTCTCGAACTCGCCGACGCGCGCCTCATCGCGGCGAAGGAGCACGCCCGCCAGCGCGCGGAGCTGGCGACGCTCCCGTCGCTCAGTGACGTCGTCGCCGGCGCTCCCGACGGGCCCGCGATCGACCCCGCGACGCGCGCGGCGGCCCTCGGCGCCGGCGCCCCGGCGGGTGCCTCCGACGGCACCGTGCTGCCCCAGAGCGACGACCTCGACGCGAACCTCATCTCCCGGCGGAGCCTGGCGACGAACGTGCTCATCTGGCGCGTGACGGGCGCGATGTTCCTCTTCTACTCACTCGTCGCCGTCGCCACGATGGTCTGGGCCCCGGACCTCAGCGGCCCGTGGTTCAGCCGGCTCGTGGCGGGCGGCGCGCTCGTCGGCCTGGCGGTCGTGCTCACCCGACCGGCGGCGATCGGCACGTGGCGGTCGCACGTCGTGATCGCGGCGACGTACGTCGTTCCCGCCCTCGCGGTCCTCGCGTGCCAGCCGAACGGCTCCGTCTCGATCGGCGCCGCCGTCTTCATCGGCCCGCTCGTCGCGACCCGCAGCGAGACCCGGCGCCAGGCCGGTGTGCACATCCTCCTCGCGACCATCCTGCTCGGTGCCGTGGCGGCGTCCGGGATCCTGTTCGGCCTCGTCGACGCGCCGTCGATCCTGGCCCTGCTGATCCAGAGCCTCACCATGATCATCCTCGCGTTCTGCTGCGTGGTCGTGTTCGAGGCGGCGGAGGCGCAGGGTCGCGAGCTCGAACGCCTCGCCGTCCGCGACCCGCTCACGGGCCTCGCGAATCGCCGCCGGCTGCACGCCGTCCTCGGCGAACTCCTGACGCAGATCGACGAGGAGATCGACCCGGAGCCGGTGTCCGTCCTCGCCCTCGACCTCAACGGGTTCAAGGCCCTCAACGACCATGTCGGCCACGCGGCCGGCGACGAACTGCTCGTCGACGTGGCCGACCAGCTCCGCCGCGTCATCGGCGACCAGGGACTGATCGCGCGCCCCGGTGGCGACGAGTTCACCGTGGTGCTGCCCGGTCTCGACGCCGCCGGCGCCGAACGCCTGGCGGGCACCGTGCGCGAGCGCGCAGGCAAGATCTGGCGCCACGGGCACGAGATCTCGACGGGCGTCGGCGTCGCGACGGCGCCCTACGACGCCCGCACGACGAACGGGCTCCTCGACCTCGCCGACCGCCGACTGCTCACGGACAAGTACGGCGACGATGCACCGCCGGCCGCCGTCGCGCCGATCGAAGCCGAGGTCGCCGCACCGGCACAGGCCAGCACGCCGATCGGTCCCGAGACGGATCCGTCGCTGCGCGCCGCCGCCTGACGCGCGTCGTCAGGCCGCTGGCAGCCCGAGGCGCTTACGCGTGTCGGCGACGTGCTTGGACAGCGTGCGGCCGTGGGCGTCGAGCCAGGTCTGGCTCGACGGCGTCGGCCACCCGCCTTCGTCGCGCCAGGCGTTGTCGTGCACGTGCTGCAGACGCGCATGCCTGCCCTGCCCGAGCCGCACCGCGGCGACGCCGTCCGGGACCAGCCCGACGGTGTAGTTCTTCATCGGCACGTCCTTGCGGCGACGGCACGCCATCTCGACCGGCGGGCGGCCCTCTTCGGACGCCATCTCCCGTTCGTTGCGCTGTGCCCGGTCGAAGTCGCGGACCTGGGCCGGCTGGAAACACTCGGGATCGCTCTCGCCGATCACCAGGTCGCCGGCGAGCATCTCGTCGGTGGTCGCACAGGTCTGGCCCGCCTCTTCGTAGCCGCCGAGATACTCGATGCACACGACGTTCTTGCGCTGGATCTCCGGCATTTCGCCGTTCGCGTTCGGCCGGGCGCGGAAGTCGGTCGAGCGCTTCTCCGCGAACGGGACCAGCACCGCGGCGCCGCCGTTGAGGCCGGTCGCGAGGCGGCGTACCGCGTTCGTG
>JAVHXX010000095.1:0-1390 GCA_031119595.1 Patulibacter sp.
GCACCGAAGGCGCTGACATCGTTGGCGCAGAAGATGGCGTCGGCGCCGTCGCCGATGCGGAAAAGGTCGAGCGTTGCCCGAAATGCGCTGTCGTAGCCATAGTCGCCCGGTATGATCCGGGGCGGCTCCATGCCGCCGCGGCGCAGGGCTGGGACGGTGTGCTGCGCGCGAAGGGCTTCTTCTGGCTCGCGACGCGCAACGATCTCGCGGGCGAGTGGTCGCAGGCGGGGCGCGTGCTCACCGTCGGCGCGGCCGGTCCGTGGCTCGCCGCGGTTGATCGCCGCGAGCGCGAGGCCTACCTGCAGGAGGTGGGCCTCGCCGCCGTGCCGGACTGGGAGGCGCCCTACGGCGACCGCCGACAGGAGCTCGTGTTCATCGGCTCCGACATGGACCGCGCCGAGCTCACGAACCGCCTCGACGCCTGCCTCCTCACCGACGCCGAGCTGCGCGTCGGCCCGTCCTCCTGGGTCGCCTTCGAGGACCCGTTCCCGTCGTGGGAGTTCATCGGCGACGAGGACCACGGCGACCACGACCCGAGTGTGGCGGCGTTCGACGTGCGCGCCACGGGCGATCCCACGGACCCGCGAGCGGCCTGATCGGCCGCCAGGACAGGACTTGAACGGCGTCAGCCTGGTCCGAAGGGGTGCGGCGTCTCCTGGCGAACGTCGCGAAGATCTTCAAGCCTCGCGCGATCGTGACTCACGACGATCTTCAGGGCGCGCCAGAGAGCCCGTCGGTTCATCTCGTCGACCTCACCGGGGTGGGCGTCCACGAAGCTACGCCGGCCCTCACCCTCCGTTCTCGGGCGGAACCGTAGGGCGAGGCGTGGCGTCAGCGCCAGCTCAGCTAGGAAGGGATTGTTACGGACATCTGTCGGGCTCATTGGTCGCGGCACCTTTCCACTGTCGTCGGGATAGGGGCCGGGGACGAGCAGCACGCGTTCCAGCGGCGCGGCCGACGAATAGATTCCCATCGGGACGTCACTCAGCACGAACGGGTACGCCTCCGGCGCGCGGACGAACTCTGCTGTCTGTATCTCCCGTGCGACCGAGGCCCAGTGGCCACCGGCCAAGAGTGCGTTGGTCCCACGTACGACGGGAGCCGATGCGGTCTTCGTTTGGGCGCCGACGCCAGCTTCCCAGGCCCTTCTCCAGACGGGGTTCCTCGTGTGCAAATCGAAGGCAAATTCGGTGAGGCTGTGCCAGTCATCCTCGTTGAGGATGTATTCATGGCTGAGCGCCTCGAGCAGGCCTGGGAGTTGGTCTTCCCAGAAGCCGTAGACCCGTTCAAACGATTTCACCGCACCGTCGGTCGACTCGAAGTCGTACTCCCGCATCGCGTAGGCGATCTTGTCGACGTTGCCATCGAAGGCGTTGGTGAAGTTGGTCTT
>JAVHXX010000095.1:1400-11158 GCA_031119595.1 Patulibacter sp.
TCTTGTCGACATTCCGTGGTTCGATGATTTCGGTTCGACGATCGAATGCGTAAGGCGCGTTGCCCTGGAGCGACGAACCGAACCCTCGAAGGAGAGCGCGGGGAACGTAGTGCTGGCGCTTCGGATGGTTCTGCGTCGGCTCTAGTAGCGCTGTGAGGTCAGGCATGCCGATGAACGTATCCGCCGCTCGGTGGGCTCCGCTGCGTCTTCGCGATGTCCACGAAACGCCGAAGGGCGCCGGTCACCCGGCGCCCTTCGGACGTGGACCAACCCAGTGGTCCGAGAGCACTCAGCCGCAATCCGGAAGGGTTGTGGCTAGGTGCTCTATCGCGCCGCAGATTCCGTCACCGCGGGTTGGGTTTAGGCCGTCTGCGGCCGGGCCCGACCCGCGGGGGCGGAAGATGCAAGCGAGAGAGTGCCTAGCCGCAGCCGGTGTTGTTGCCGCAGGAGGGGCAGGTGTAGCAGGAGCCGGTCCGCTGCATCATGCCTCCGCATTGGCCGCAGGCGGGGCCGAGGTCGAGGCCGACCATCTTGGCTCGCACGACGGGCGGGGTGTCGGTGAGCTTCGTCGCGGCGGCGACGGGCTTGACCGGGGCGGCGGCCGGCTTGGCGGGGCCGGCGGTGTCGCCGCGGTTCTCGACGCTGGCCTGCTCGCCGCTCTCGCGGGCGATGACGCCGGGGGTGCGGAGGCCGAGGGCTTCCTGGTGGTCGACGGAGAGGAACCGCGAGGCGAGCCAGCGCATGAAGTAGTCCGGGAAGGACTTCGCGAAGGCGATCTCGGGGTTCTGGGTGATGCCTTCGGGCTCGAAGCGCATGTAGGCGAACTTCTCGACGAGCGTCTCGAGCGGCACGCCGTACTGGAGCGCGATCGAGATGGCGGTGGCGAAGGCGTTCATCATGCCGCGCATGGTCGAACCCTCCTTGCCGATGTCGGTGAGGAAGATCTCGCCGACGGAGCCGTCTTCGTACATGCCCGCGGTGATGTAGCCCTCGTGACCACCGACCGAGAACTTGTGCGTGATGGACTGGCGCTCGCGCGGCATGCGGCGGCGGGCCGGGCCGGCCTCCGCACGGGCGGCGATCTTGCCGGCTTCGACGGCAGCGTCGACGTCGGCCTGGGTGAACAGCGTCTCGCCGGCCTTGATCTCCTTCTGCGCGTCGGTGCGGAGGGCCTGGGCGGTCTTGGAACCGTCGCGGTAGATGGCGAGGGCCTTGACCCCGAGGCGCCACGCCTCGACGTACGCGTCGCGGATGTCGCCGACGGTCGACTCGTGCGGCATGTTGACCGTCTTGGAGATCGCGCCGGAGAGGAAGGGCTGCGTGGCGCCCATCATCTTCACGTGGCCCATCGCGCTGATGGCGCGGGCGCCGACGGCGACGTCGAAGACGGAGAGGTGCTCGTCCTTGAGGGCCGGGGCGCCGACGATCGTGCCGTGCTCGTTGATGTGGGCTTCGATCTGCTCGATCTGCTCGGGCGAGTAGCCGAGGGTCTGCAGGGCGAGCGGCACGGTGCGGTTGACGATGGTCATCGACCCGCCGCCGACGAGCTCCTTGTACTTGACGAGCGAGAAGTCCGGCTCGATGCCGGTCGTGTCGCAGTCCATGAGGAAGGAGATGGTGCCGGTCGGCGCGAGCACCGTGGCCTGGGCGTTGCGGTAGCCGTGCTTCTCACCGAGCTCGACGGCCTCGTCCCAGCTCTTGCGGGCGGCGTCGAGGAGGGCGGTGTCGACGATGTAGGTGTCGTCGATGTCGTGCGCGGCCTTCTGGTGCATCCGCATCACGTTGAGGTGCGGCTCGGCGTTCTCCTCGTACTTCTCGAAGGTGCCGACGGCCTCGGCGAGCAGCGCCGACTGGCGGTACGCGCGGCCGGTCATGAGCGCCGTGACGGCGGCGGCGATGCCACGCCCCTCCTCGGAGTCGTAGGCGAGGCCGTTGGCCATGAGGTAGGCGCCGAGGTTGGCGTAGCCGAGGCCGAGCTGACGGAACGCGCGGGCGTTCTCACCGATCTCGGGGGTCGGGTAGCTCGACGGGCCGACGATGATCTCCTGCGCGAACAGGATGATGTCGACGACGTGCTCGTAGGCCTTGACGTCGAAGGAGCCGTCGGGGCGACGGAACTTCATGAGGTTGAGCGAGGCGAGGTTGCAGGCCGAGTCGTCGACGTGCATGTACTCGGAGCACGGGTTGGACGCGTTGATGCGGCCGGAGTTCGGGCTCGTGTGCCAGGCGTTGATGGTGGTGTCGTACTGGACGCCCGGGTCGGCGCAGCGCCACGCGGCCTCGGCGATCTCGTCCATGAGGACGCGCGCCTTGATCGGCTCGCCGACCGGCTTGCCGTCGGTGCGGGCGATGAGGTGCCAGTCGTCGTCGTTCTCGACGGCCTGCATGAACTCGTCCGAGACGCGGACGGAGTTGTTGGCGTTCTGGTACTGGATCGACTTGAAGCCGTCGCCGTCGATGGACATGTCGAAGCCTGCGTCGCGCAGGGCCTCGGCCTTGTCCTCCTCCTTGGCCTTGCACCAGATGAACTCGCGGATGTCCGGGTGGTCGACGTCGAGGACGACCATCTTCGCGGCGCGGCGGGTCTTGCCGCCGGACTTGATGGTGCCGGCCCACGAGTCGGCGCCGCGCATGAAGGAGACCGGGCCGGAGGCGGTGCCGCCCTTGGCGAGGTGCTCCATCGAACCGCGGATGTTCGAGAGGTTGATGCCGGAGCCGGAGCCGCCGCGGAAGATGCGGCCCTCGCGGGTGTTCCAGTCGAGGATCGACTCCATCGTGTCCTCGACGGAGAGGATGAAACAGGCCGAGCACTGGGGCTCGTCCTCGAAGCCGACGTTGAACCAGACGGGGCTGTTGAAGGCGGCCACCTGGTGGAGCAGGATGTGCGTGAGCTCGGCCTCGAAGGCGTCGCCGTCCTCCTCGGAGGCGAAGTAGCCGCGGTCACGGCCCCATCCGGCGATCGTGCCCGACACGCGGCCGATCATCTGCTTCACCGACGACTCGCGCTCCTTGCTTCCGAGCTGCCCCCGGAAGTACTTCTGAGCGACGATGTTCGTCGAGTTCTGCGACCACGTGGAGGGGAACTCGACGTGCTTCTGCTCGAACGAGACCTTGTCCCCGAACCCGATGCGCGCGTCGCGGATCTCCCACTCGACGGACTCGAAGGGATGCACGCCTGCTTCGGTGAACATGCGCGTGACGCGCATGGCCGAGCCGCGGCGGTTCTCCTGTTCAAGCGTGGTCTGCGACGGGCTGGACATGGTGCACTTTCCTTGTGTCTGACGGCGGGGCAGCGCCGTGCTCGGGATGAGGGTTCGGAGGGTCGGCGGAGCGGCCGGGAGCCCCTTCAGGGGGTAACACCCGAGCCTTCCAGGCCGGTCGGACGGAAACGGTGGTCCGGGTGGGATCGCCGCCGGAGACCGGAGTGCAGACGCGCCACGTGGGCGACTCGGCTTCCGGGTCCGTCCTTTTGGTGGTGTTCGAAGCTAGCGCGAAAAAGAGGGTCCCGCGAGGGTCGTTCCCGCTCGGAGCGGGATTCGGTGCATCGGGCCCGTTGGACGAAAAAACCGCTCATTGCGGAGCGACCGCGGATGCATGCCGGGCGGCGGAACTGGACGAATCCGCTCGTGGTTGGCGCGACGCCCCTGGTCACCAGTCTAGGTGCGCCCGGCGGCCGCCGGCGGGGTCTCCGCGCCCGCCCTACCGGGCGGGGCGCCGGAGGGCGGGGCCGGCGGCGGCGCGGCGCCCGCGCCGGCGGCGCCGGCGAGCGCGGCGGCCCCCGGGGGGGGGCGCGCCGGGGGCCCCCACGGCGGTGCGCAGGCCGAGCGTGCGGCTGAGCACCGCCGCCGTGATGAGGACGGCGCCGAGGAACGCCGCGATGAGGGCCGCGATCCGGACGGGCTCGAAGGGGATGTCCGGATCCTTGAGGGTCGCGACGCCGGCGACGGGCTGCACCGACGCGTACGCGCCGGGCGTGAGGTAGCCGGGCGGCACCGGGGTGGTGCTCTCCGGCGTGGTGGTCGCCGGGACCGGGCTGGTCTCCGTCGGCGCGGTGAGCTCCGGGTTGATCGGCTGGGCGTCGTCGGTGGCCGGGGTCGTCGCCGGCAGGCCGTTGTCGGTCGAGGTGGCGGGCGGCACCACCACGCCGTCCGCGGTGACCCCTCCCTGGTCCGGTGAGGACTGTGCGAGCGCAGCGGCCGGCGTCCCCGCCAGGGCGGCGAGGAGCAGGCAGGATGCAGCGAGGCGACGGCGCGAACGCATCGCCGGGACGGTACCACCCGTCCTCCCCAGCCCCGGCCGATACGATCGCCGCTGCATGGCCTTGGCCGATCAGCTCTCCATCGACCGCCTCCGTTCGGGGGCCCGCGGCTACGCGCAGCGCGGCTCGGCCTTCGTACGCACGCGCGGGACGAAGTTCCGCCTCAGCCGGCCCGCGGAAGCGCGGCCGCGCGTGTGGCCCACCGCCGGCATCGTCGGCGCCGCCGCCGTGATCATGCCGTGGCTGCTCGTCGTGCTCGCGCGCTCGAGCGACCCGGACCTCGGCCGCGGCCGGATCGTCGCCGACCCGTGGTCGCTGCTCGCCCCGGCGTGGGGCGCCTGGTCGCTCGTCGGGCTGCTCGTCGTCGCCGTGGGGGCGCTCGTCGCCTGGGCCCGCCTGCAGCTGCCCGCCCCGGATGTCTCCCGCACCACCGCGGTCGCCGTCGGCGCGCTCGTGCTCTTCGCGTTCTGGTGCGGCGCGGCCGTCTTCTTCTGGTCGCCGAGCCCGAGCGGCGCCTGGCGCTGGGCGGTGGTCGCGTTCGGCGTGGTCGTCGCCACGGTGCTCGGCCTCTTCGCGGGCGCCCAGGCGGAGGGCCGCCGCGGGGTCGTGATCGGGGTGATGGTGACCGGCATCCTCACCGCCCTCATCGGCGTGATCGACCTGCTCGCGTTCCCCGGCACCGCCCGCCGCGTGATCTCACCGCTCGATCCGACCGCCAACGCCCTCGTGATCGGGCTCGCCGTCGTGGCGTGCCTCGCGCTGGACCAGTCCGAGCATCCGCAGCGCCGCCGCTACGTGCGCGGCGCCGCCACGCTCGGCATCGCCGCCCTCCTGCTCACCGCCTCCCGCGGCGGGATCGCGGCCACGGCGTTCGGCCTCTACCTCCTCGCCTGGCGCGGGGTCCCGGTCGGCTGGCCCCTGGCGCAGGCGTTCGTCGGCTCGCTGCCGGCGGTCGTCACGGCGATCCTCGGCGGCGGCGTCGCCCGCGACGGCATCCCGGACTCGATCGGGCATCCGCTCGTCGCCGCGCTGCTCGCCGGCGGCGTGTTCTTCGTCGCCTGGGCCGCTGCCCGCGACCTCGGTGCGCCCGCGCCGCTGCGCCGTCTCACCGGCAGTCGCCCTGCCCTGCTCGCGCTGATCCCGCTCGCGGTCATCCTCGTCGTCGCCGTCAGCGCGACCGGCCGCGGCGGCATCGCCGGCACCTGGGATCACACGAAGACGGCCTTCCAGGCCCGCACGACGCCCGGCATCCCGGACGACGGCTCGCGCCTGTGGAGCGGCACGTCCGACGGCCGCCTCTGGCGGTGGCAGGCCGGCATCGACGCCTACCAGCAGGCCTCGGCGCCGCTGCAGGGCATCGGGCCGGGGTCGAGCGCGGTGATCCTGCGCAAGTACCGCCGGGAGGCCACCCCGAACCTCACCATCCCGAGCTCACCGATCGCGTTGCTCGCCGAGTCCGGGGCGATCGGCCTCGTGCTGGTGCTGCTCGGCGTGCTCGGCCTCTCGCTCGCGGGCCGGGCCGAGCTGCGCCGCGAGCCCCGCTCCGACGGCGTCCTGCTGCTCACGATCGGGTCCGTCGCACTCCTGCACTCGCTCTTCAACGACGACCTCCAGCAACCGCTGATCCTCATCCCCGCGTTCGTCGCGACCGCCGCGCTCGGGGCGCGGCAGAGCGTCGAGCAGCGGATCGGGCCGCCCGTGGTCTCCGGCACGGCGCCGGGGATCCGCAGCGCCGCGACCGTCCTCGGCACGATCCTCGCGATCGTGCTCGCCCTCGGCGCCGTCGTGCCCGCCCGGGCGCAGCTCAAGGCGCGCGAGGCCGAGGCCGACCTCGTCCCCGGCAACGGCGACAAGCTCCGCGAGGCAGCGCTCTTCTCGAACCAGGCCGCCCGCCTCGACCCGCTCGCGTTCCAGGGCGACGCGATCGGGTCCCAGGCCGCGCTCGGCCTGCAGCGGTGGACCGAGGCACGGCGTCTGGCGCTGCTCGCGGTGCGCCGCGGACCGCAGGAGGCCGCCGCGTGGCGCGCCCTCGCGTACGTGGCGCTCGCCGAGCACGACCGCCCCGGGTCGCGGATCGCCGCGCGCAAGCTGCAGGAGCTCGACCCGGCCGCGCCGACCACGCTCGAGATCGCGCGTCAGGCGACGCTCGACTCCGCTCCGCCCGAGGCCTCGCCGACGGCCATCGGCACGCCGCTCAGCGCGACATCCGCGCAGCCGTAGGTCGCAGGTCGACGCGCCCCTTACCGAGCCACGGCCGCGCGCGACGCCGCGACGCGCGAGCGCGCAGATGCCGCCGAGCTGACCTCGTCCTCAGCCGGCTTCGGCGACGCGCCGCAGCACGTCGCCGACGTCGTCACCCGTGAGCGGGCCGAGATGCCCGGGCGCGACGATCAGCGGGTCCAGGGCGGCGAGCTTCGCAAGGCTCGCGGCGGCCTGGGCGCGGTCGAAGTTGTAGGCGTCGACGGGCAACGCAGGCGCCTGGGGCCTGCCCCACATGTCCGTGAGGTAGAGGGCGTCGGTGACGAGCGCGAGGCGGTCCCGCTCGCGCCAGAGGCCGATGAGGCCCGGCGCGTGGCCGGGGAGCTCGATCACCCGGAACCCGGCGACCTCGTCCCCCTCGGACAGGGTGCGGTCGATCGTGACCGGGCCGCCGTCCCAGGCGAACCGGTCGAGGAACCAGTGCACGAGCCGGATCGGCAGCGGCAGCAGCGAGGGCCGCCAGTATTCATGGCCGCCGCGCCCCTCGGCGTAGGGCTTGGCGTCGGCGTGGGCCTCGACGGGAATGGTGCCGGCGCCCGCGGCACGGAGCGCCGGCGCGGACCCGCGATGGTCGGTGTCGCCGTGGCCGAGCACGACGCGCCGCAGGCCACCGAGATCCCGGGCGGCGAGCAGGATTGCCGGCGCCATCCCCTTCTCGCCCGCGTCGAAGGCGACGACGCCACCGGAGTCCCGGTCCTCGATGAGGTAGACGTTCATCGTCTTCGCGAGCCCGCCGCGCAGCAGCCACACGCCGTCCGCGACGGCCTCGGGCTTCGGGATGAGGTGGCGGCGCGGATCTCGTCGCCGGACCTTCGTTCGCTTGCCTGCGTCGCTCATGGCAGTCCCCCTGGGTGGCCGGTGCTAGCGGCGGAAGCGCCGGCGGGCCTTGTACTTGCGCGGGCCGGAGCCCTCCTCGGGCCCGTACTCCGGGCCGTCGTCCACGGGCTGGCGCGGGCCGCCCTGCGGCGGCTCGGTCGACGGCGGTGACGGCGGCTGCGGACCCGGGTCGCGCGGGCCCTCCGGGCTGATGATGCCGTCGTCGAAGTCCTCGAGCAGCGCCCACGAATCCGGATCCGGGGCGCCGGCCGGCGGCGTCGGATCAGCGGGGTCGTCGGCGGTGCCGGGCTGCGGTGCACGCGGGTTGAACGACCGCGGCGGGCCGTCGTCCTCGCGCTCGCCGGAGGGCGGCTCCGGGGCGGCGGCGCGCTCGGGCGCGGGCGTCGGCTCCACACCGAGCGCCTGCTGCAGTTCGCCGAGTTCGCCGCGGAGGTCGTCGAGCTCGTGGTCGAGTTCGACGCGGGCGCGGGTCGACTCGGCCAGCTGCCCGCGGAGCGCGTCGAGCTCTCGTTCACGCTCGTCGAGGTCGCCGCGGGTACGGGCCAACTCGGCCGCGATCTCCGTGGCCTGGTCGAGCTCGCCACCGAGCTCGGCCTGCAGCGCGGCCTGGCGGTCGCGCTCCTCGCGCTGGCGGCGGTCGAGTTCGTCGTACCGCACCCGCAGGTGCTCGAGGGACTCGTTCGCGGTGTCGAGTTCGGCGCGCAGGGCGCGGCGCTCGCGTTCGGTCTCCTCGGCGCCGAGCAGGCCGGCCTTCGCCCGCTCGGATTCGAGCTCGAGCTCGTCGATGCGGTCCTGCTGGCGCGCGAACTCGCGCCGCACGGCGGTGAGCTGCTCCTCGGCGGCGCGGCGAGCCTCGTCGACCTCCGTGAGCTTGCGGCCGCGCTCCTCGGCCTGGAGCGCCGCGCCGTCGCGCTCGCCGCGGATCGCCGCGAGCTGGTCGCCGATCTCGTCGTGGCGTGCGTGGGCGGCCTCGAGCTCGGCGCGGGTCTTCTGGGCCTCGGTGTGCTCGAGGTCCTGGGTGCGCTTGAGGCGCTCGAGTTCGATCTCGCGTTCGGTGAGGCGCGACTCGAGGTCCGAACGGCCGGAGTCGACCCGCGTGATGCGCTCCTCGAGCTCACGGATCCGGCTCGTGAGCTGTTCGACGGACCGCAGGTGCGACTGCTCCTCCTCCCGCGCCGCCGACGCGCGCTCCTCGAGGGCGGACGTGATCTGCTCGGCGCGGGCGCGGGCGGCGTCCCGCTCGACCTGGAGGGCGTCCGCGCGCTGGTCGGCCTCCTCGTAGGTCTTCGTGACCTGTGCGACCTCGTCGCGCAGGAAGGCCTCCTCGGCGGTCTGCGCGGCGGCCCGCATCTGGAGCTCCTCGATGCGGCGCTGCAGCTCGCCGATGTTCGCGTCGAGCTCGGCGGTGTTCGTGATCGCGAGATCGCGTTCCCCGCGCGACGCGGACAGTTCCTTCTCGAGCTCGCCGATGCGCGTGCGCAGGCCTTCGAGGGCACTGTCGGCGCTTTCCATCGCGTGCACCGCGCGGGCGTCGGCCGCTTCGGTGGCGTCGGCGAGGGCCTGCTGCTGCGTGCGGGTCTGCTCCTCGTGCTGGTCGATGAGGGTGGCGAGGCGCGCGGCGTGCTGCTCCTCGAGCGAGCGGCGCAGCTCGGCGAGCTCCTCGAGCCTGCGTGCCTCGGCGGTCCGCTCCTGCTCGGTGATCGTCTCGGCCGCGGCCTGTTCCTGGGCGTCGATGCGTTCCTCGAGGTCGGCGCGGAGCTCGGTGAGGCGCTCGGTCTGCTCGCGGGCGGCGGCCTCGAGGAGGTCGTCGCGCTCGGCGAGGACCTCGGCGATGCGGGAGGTATGCGACTGCTCGAGGTCGGCGACGCGCTCGCGGTGCTCGATCTGCGAGCGCTCGATCATCGCCTCGAGCTCGGCGCGCTCCACGCCGCCTTCGCCGCGGACGCGCTCCATCGTGGCGGCGAGGTCGGCCTGGTCGGCGCGGGCGCGGCCCAGCTCCTGCTCGAGCGCCTCGATGCGCGCGGCCTGCTCCTCGCTCGCCGCCTGACGCTCCGTGAGCGACGCGGCGGTGCGCTCGAGGTCCGTCTCCAGCTCGGCGGCGCGGGCGATCTGCGTGGCGGCGAGCTCCTGGCTCTCCTCGAGCTGGGCGGCGAGCTGGGCCTTCGCCGTCTCGAACTCGACGGTGACGCGGTCGCGGTCGAGCTCGACCGCGCGGAGGCGCTCCTCCAGCTCGGTGCGGGCGGCCAGCAGCGCGGACGCGGCCTCGTTCTCGAGCTGGTCGCGCTGCTCGCGGAGGTTCTCGAGATCGGCGGCGAGGTCGGCGGCCGCGGTGCGGGTCTCGGTGCGCTGCTCGTCGAGGGTGGCGATGCGCTGTTCGAGCTCCGCGGCGCGGGTGGCCGACTCC
>JAVHXX010000096.1:0-3483 GCA_031119595.1 Patulibacter sp.
CTGCTGCGGATCGACGAGGCCGAGCTCCTCGTCGCGCAGGTGCAGCGGTCCCGCGAGGAGCAGCTGCGAGCCGCAGCCCTCGACGAACGCAGCCGCATCGCGCGCGAGATCCACGACGTCCTCGCCCATTCGCTCGCCGGTCTCACGATCGACCTCGAGGCGACGCGGATGCTCATCGAGCAGGGCGCCGACGACACGAAGGTCCTCGCCCGCGTCGACCGCGCACACGCCCTCGCCCGCGAGGGCCTGCGCGAGACGCGTCGCGCGATCGAGGCGCTGCGCGGCGATGCCGCCAGCGTCGGGCAGCAACTCGACGCCCTCGTGACCGAGTTCCGCAACGGCACCGGGACCACCGCCGACCTGCAGACCACCGGTGACCTCGTCGACCTTCCCGCCGACGTCGGCCTCGCGGTCGTCCGCGTCACACAGGAGGCGCTCACGAATGCCCGCAAGCACGCGCCGGGCGCGGCGGTCACCGTCACCGTGCACCGGACCGCCGACGCCGTCGACCTCCGGATCGAGAGCGCGCGGCCGGCCGCCCGCCCCGGAGGCGACGACCTGCCACGACCGACGGGCGGGTCGGACCTCGCGTCGACCGGCGGCGGCTACGGTCTACGGGGCATGCGCGAACGAGCCGAGATCCTGGGCGGCAGGCTCGACGCCGGACCGTCCGACACGGGCTGGACCGTCGACCTGCGCCTGCCGCTCGCCCTCGGGACGGCGCACGCGTGAGCGGAGTCCCGATCCGCGTGGTGATCGCCGACGACCAGGCGATCATCCGCGAAGGGCTCTCGACCCTCCTCGACCTCGTCGAGGACATCGAGGTCGTCGGCCTCGCCGCGGACGGCCGCGAGGCGATCGCCGCCGCCGCCGAGCACGCCCCGGACGTCGTCCTGATGGACCTCCGGATGCCGCACGTCGACGGGGCCGAGGCCACGCGCACGATCCGCGCCGCGCAGCCGGCGGTCGAGGTGGTCGTGCTCACGACCTACGCCGACGATGCCTCGATCTTCGGCGCCCTGCAGGCCGGCGCGCGTGGCTACCTCACGAAGGACGCCGGCGTGCGCGAGATCTCCCGCGCGATCCATGCCGCCGCGGCAGGACAGGCCTTGCTCGACCCCGCGGTGCAGGCGAAGCTGCTCGCTGCGGCCAGCGGCACAGGGCCATCGCCGGCACCCGCGGCCGCCGGCCCGGACGGCACCTCCGAGCGGACCGCGCCGGCCCCGGCGCCGCCGGTGACGTCATCTGCGAGTGCTCCGGTGGCCGCCCAAACCGCCGGCGAGCCACGCGAGCTCCCGGACGGCCTCACCGCGCGCGAGGCCGAGGTGCTCGGCCTGATCGCCGGCGGCCTGTCGAACGGCGAGATCGCGGGCCGGCTGGTGGTGAGCGAGGCGACCGTGAAGAGCCACATCAACCACCTCTTCGCGAAGATCGGCGCCCGCGATCGCGCCCAGGCCGTGCACTACGCCTACGAGCGCGGCCTCACCGGCGATCGCTGACGCCGCGCCACGCCGGCGCCCTCGGCGGGCGACCGAGCGTGGCCGTGGCCGCGCGGCGACGGGCTCCTAGGCTGGCACGCATCCACACGCGGGGGCAGACGTGCGCCCTCGCGGCACCACAGTGAGGGACGAATGGGCTTCGACCAGTACCACGAGCCGCCGGAGGAACTGCCCGCGGAGACGCGCACCTTCGCGCGCCTCTGCGCATCGCTCACCGAGGAGGCCGAGGCGATCGGCTGGTACGAGCAGCGGCTCGCCCTCGAGAAGGATCCCGAGGCGCACGCGGTCATGAGCAACGCGGTCGGTGAGGAGTTCAAGCACTTCTCGATGGACCTCGAGTTCCTGCTGCGCAAGAAGCCGCAGTGGCGGCAGATCGCTCAGGGCATCCTCTTCCAGGAGGGCGACATCGTCGAGCACGGCGAGGCCGCCGAGGAAGCCGCCGAAGGCGAAGGCGACGACGAGTCGCCCGTGAAATCACCCACGCCGGGCTCGCTCGGCATCGGCAGTCTGAAGGGACAGAGCCTGTGAGCCATCTGCTTCGTAGCCACGCCCCGATCACGGACACCGCGTGGGCCCTGATCGACGAGGAGGCCAAGACCCGGCTCACGCCGGGCCTCGCCGCCCGTCGACTCGTCGACTTCTCCGGCCCGCTGGGCTGGGAGCACTCGGCCACCAACCTCGGCCGGGTCGAGACGGTCCCGAACGACGGCCTGGCCGGCGTGACCGCTCGGCGTCGCCGCGTTCTCCCGTTGGTCGAGCTCAAGTCGAGCTTTAGCCTTGACCGCGAGGAGCTCCTCGCCGGCGACCGCGGCGCGGAGGACGTCGACCTCGACCCCGTCGCGCTCGCGGCGATCGAGATGGTCGAGGCCGAGAACAAGGCCGTCTTCCACGGCAATGCCGCCCTCGGTTTCGAGGGGATCGTCGAGGCGTCGACCCACCCGGAGATCAGTTCGGGCGACACGATCGACGCCTATCCCGCAGCGGTCGCCCAGGCGGTAGAGCAGCTCCTGCGGATCGGGATCGGTGGCCCGTACGGCCTCGCGCTCGGCCGTGAGGACTACACCGCGGTCGTCGAGACGGGCGAGCACGGCGGGTATCCGCTGCTCGACCACCTCCGCAAGATCCTCGGCGGGCCGATCGTGTGGGCACCCGGCGTCGACGGGGCGGTCGTGCTGAGTCTGCGCGGCGGCGACTTCCTGTTCGAGTCGGGCCAGGACCTCGCCGTCGGGTATTCGACCCACGACGCCCAGTCCGTACAGCTCTACATCGAGCAGTCGTTCAGCTTCCGGGTGGTCACGCCCGAGGCCGCCATCCGGGTCACGCCCGTCACGGCGTAGTTGGCGCTGCGCCGCCGGTCCACGGGCCGGCGGCGAGCAGCTTCACCATCTCCGTGTAGAGCGGCGGCGAGATCGGCGTGCCCGTCATCACGACGGTGCGGCCGTTCACCGGCCGCCGGAAGATGTACTCGGCACCGTCGGAGAGGACGTTCGCGCCGAACCCGAAGTAGCGCGCGTTCACCGGGCCCGTGGGCGTGGCGAGCTGGACGGTGCGGCCTTCGGCGCGCTTGCCGTTCTCGACCTCGCCGGTTCCCGACACGATCGTCGCCGTGAGGATGCGGCCTCCGCTCTGGTAGACGGCGGTCGCGGCGATGCGGCCATGTCCGAGGTCGTCGGTGCGGCCGCCGGCGAGCGTCCAGCCGCGGGCGCTCCAGTCCGGGAAGCCGATCCCGTCGACCTGCCGCTTGGCGGTGGTGGCCGCGTCGATCGTGAGGCCCGAGCGGGCGTCCTTCACGAGCACGGTCATCGACGGCGTCGTCGCGCGCTCACGGAAGAAGATCGCGAGTCCGATCGCCACGACCGCCGCGAGCGCGAGGGCCGAGAGCTTGGCGATGAAGAGCTGCCGCTGCGTGAGGCGGCGGCGCGAGGCACCCGGGGCGGGCGAACTGTCGACGGAGGACACGCCGAGCAGTCAATCACCCGGCGGC
>JAVHXX010000096.1:3583-11102 GCA_031119595.1 Patulibacter sp.
CGGGGCGGGCGAACTGTCGACGGAGGACACGCCGAGCAGTCAATCACCCGGCGGCGGGCGGCGCGCCGTCGTGGAGGTGCCTCAGTCGCGGTCGACCGCCGGGAGGCCGTCGAGACTCACGCGGTTCTTCGTGCGCCGCTGCTCGCGGTAGCCGTCGGCGCCGAGCACGCGGAGCTTCTTGGCGGTCGACAGGGCGTGGTGGTCGCGCTGGCCGACGTACTCCATCACCGGCACGCCGTACCCGCACGCGTCGCTCACGCGCTTCACGTGCACGAGGATGATCGACCGGCGGGCCTCCGGGACGGACGCATCCTCGAACTGCGCCTCGTCCATGAGCTCGTCGAAGCGGGGATCGTCGGGCCAGACGATCTCGCCGCGGCCGTGGAACCGCACGATCCGAGGCGGACCCTCGAACGCGCAGAGCATCACCACGATGCGGCCGTTCTCGCGGAGGTGCGCGATGGTCTCCGAGCCGCTGCCGGTGACTTCCAGGTACGCGACGGTGTGCGGGCCGAGCACGCGCAGCGAGCCGATCGGGCCCTTCGGGGAGACGTTCACGTGCCCGTCGCCGTCCAGCGGGGCCGAGCCCACGAAGAACAGCGCCTGCCGCTCGACCCATCCCTTGATGTGGTCGGTGATCTCGTCGAAGACGGTCGCCATGCCCACAGGCTACGCCCCGGCGCGCGACCCGCTCCAAGTCAGCCAGCGCTCGGCGGCGCGGCCGTCCGGGTGCCCGTGCGGGCCGGGACCGGCGGCGCGATGTACCCCGGCTGCGGGCGCGGGCGCACGCGCAGCATCTCCCGGGGCGCACAATGGAGTCGTGGTCCTCCTCCCCACAGCACGCCGGTGACGCTCGCGCCGGCCGACTGGTACTCCGTGCGCCGCGCGGTCAACGGCAAGCCGTCGACCTACCGCTGCCCGTTCTGCAACCAGCACCTGCTCGCCCTCACCGAGCACGTGCTCGTGGCCCCGGAAGGCGACACGACCCGCCGCCGGCACGCTCACACCACGTGCACGCTCGACGCCCGCCGGGCCGGCAGCCTGCCATCGCTCGAGGAGTGGAAGGCCACGCAGCCCCGACCGCCGAGCCTGCTCTCACGCGTGCTGCACCGCGGCGGCGTCGCGGTCGACGACTGAGCGATCCGGGCTCAGGACCAGCGCCGACGCGCCGACCAACGAGCCATGGCTACCGAAGCGATCTTCTCGGCCTCGCCCCGGATGCGGACGAAGACCCACGGGTTCTACGCCACCGGCGCCGGCCTGCTCGCGATCTCGGCCTGGCTCCCCCTCCGCGATCCGCACGGGTCGACCATCGCCACCGTCGCCTGCATCGGATTGGGCCTCGCCGTCTGCGCGGTGCTCGTCGCCGTCGGTCGCGGCTACGCCCACACGCGCGTGGTGATCACCGACGCGGAGGTGATCATCCACAACGTCGGGACGAAGGACGTCTTCCCGTTCGACGAGGTCCTCGGCTTCGACACGATCACGCGCACCGTGTCGAACCTCCCGGGGGTACCGACGGCCGTCCTGCGCCTCACCCCGCGCACCCACGGCATCCCGCGGCGCTTCCCGGTGACCGCGTTCAGCTGGAGCCCCGATCCTCGCGCCCGCAGCGCACGGCGACCCGGCCAGCCCCCGTTCCAGTTCGACGCCCAGTGGGCGGAGCTCAACGCGATCGTCGACGAGATGAACGCCGAGCTCGACGCGCGCCGGGGCGGACACCCGACGGCAGTGCGCCTGGGTGCGGCGAAGCAACCGAGCACGCCGACGCCCCACCCCGCGCGGCACGCGGCCTAGAGGAGCGAGCGCCGCACCTCAGGCGCGCACCGCCGCGGTCGCCTCCGCGTCGACCACCAGCTCGCCACCGCCGGCGGGCACCGCCAGCACGACCCCGTAGATCGCCCGCGCGCGGTCATCGGAGACCCAGCCCTCGAGCACGTCGCGGAGCACGAGCTGCGGATCCCGGTCGTGGGGGTCACCGTAGCCACCCCCACCGCCGGTGATCGACACGACGCGCTCGCCGGGGACGATCTCGAGGGTCGCCGCCATCGGCACGTCGACCCGCTGACCGTCGGCATCGAGCTTCCAGCCATCGGACGGCGCGGCGGTGTGGCCGCCACGCACGCCGCGGGCCGGGTTCTCGTGACCCTCGAACGTGTACGCCAGCATCACGGGCGTGCCCTTCGCGCCGTACGACACGTACGACCCGAGCGCGCCGCGCTGCCGGCCCGCGCCCTCGCTGTCGGGGATGAGCTGCTTCTCGAACACGTGGATCGGGTACTTCTGCTCGTCGACCTCGGTGCTGTCGTGGTACATCAGCGAGGCTGCGACCGGCAGGTAATAGGTGGGCCAGCCGTCGGCCACGGGCCCGCCGGGCCCGCCCGTGCTCCCGAGGAAGATCTGGTTCACGAACGGCGCCCCGCCGTAGCGCGGGTCGTTGCCGGAGATCACCGCGTACGAGATGCCCATGCCGAGCCCGCCTTCGGCGAGTCCGAAGCCCTCGCCGAGCTCCGCGAACGCCGCCTGCGTGATGCAGACGAGCCGGTCGGCGATGTTCGTCGTAGCCATCGAGCACGAGTGCGGGAAGCGCGGGTTGCCCGCGATCGAGCCGTCGCGCAGGAGCACGTCGATCCGGCGGAAGCTGCCGGCGTTGTGAGGCACGTCGGGGTCGATCGAGTTGAAGACGCCGGTGATGACGTTGTTCGTCGCGCAGGCCCGCGACTCGTTGAGGCCGCCCGCGTAGTTGTCGGGGTTGTCGGTGAGGTCGATCGCCAGGCGGCCCGCGGCCGGGTCGATCGCCACCTTCACCGTGAGGTCGACGCCGTCGGGGAGCCCCGGGTAGGGATCGTGGGTGCCGCGGCCGACGAGCTCCCCCGCGGGCAGCTTCGAGATGGCATCGACCATGCGCCGCTCGCTGTAGTCGAACCACTCGCGCACGAAGCCGCGCACGACCTCCAGGCCGTGGTCCTCGCAGAGTTCCTTGAGGCGCCGCTCCGCGATCCGGGCCGCGCCGAGCGTGGCGAGGTAGTCGCCGTACCACTGCTCCGGCACGCGGATCCGGCGCTGGCACATGCGGATGATGTCCTGGACGTCGGAGTAGCCCGACTGCACCTTCACGCACGGGAAGATCAGTGCGCCTTCCTCGTAGATGTCCTTCGCGCCGGGCATGTACGTGGTCGGCAGGGCGTTGCCGCAGTCGGCCTGGTGCGACTTCGCGCACGCCGTGAACACGTGCTCGCCCTCGAAGAAGACGGGCACGAGGATCGCGTGGTCGGCCGGGTGGGTGTTCCCGAGGTACGGGTCGTTGTGGAGGAAGGCGTCGCCCTCGGCGAACTCCGGATGCAGGTCGGCCATCGCCTCGGCGAGGAATTCGGTCCCGATCACGTGCACCGGCAAGCCCTCAGCCGACGCGAGCAGCTCGTGCCCGCTCGTGATGAGCGAGCACGAGAAGTCGCGGGCGGTGTTCAGCACCGCCGAGCGCCCGGCCCGCAGGAGTGTGTTCGTCATCTCGCGCACGATGCTCTCGAACCGGTTCGAGAGCACCGCGAGGAGCACCGGGTCGACGGCGCGTCCGGTCGTCACGGAGGTCATGCGGCCACCACGGTTTCGGTCTGCGCGGCCGCGGCGACATCGCCTGGGTCCGCTCGGGTCAGGAGGTACTCGCCCGCCGTGGTCACGGCGGCCTGCCAGCCCGGCAGCACCACCACGGTCGTCGTCGGCTCCTCGATCACGGCCGGGCCCTCGACGACGTGCCCGGGCGCGAGCGTGTCACCGACGTACCGCGGCGTCGGTCGCGACGTGTCGCCGCCGAACCACCCCGCAGCCGTGGTGCGCGGCACCGGCGGACCGCTCGCCGGAGGGCGGGTCGGGAGGGTCGGCTTCGGGAGGTTCGCGGTCGCGCGGCCCTTCCACGAGATGCATTCGACCTGCTGCCCGGACTCCCGCACCGCGAAGACCCGCTCGTGGACGTCGTGGAAGCCCTCGACCAGCGCATCGACATCGGCGCTCGAGTCGAAGCGGCCACCCGCGAGCGGCACGTCGAGCTCCCACACCTGGAACGGGTACCTCGCCTCGACGATGAACTCCTTCCCGCGCTGCTCGGGTGGTGTGCCGAGGCCGTCGAAGAAGGCGTCCATCTGCGCGTCGAGGCCCGCGAGGCCGGCGTTCACCGCCGCCGCGTCGAAGCGGCCCGTGTCGGCGCGGAGGCTGATGCTGAACTCGCTGACGATGTCCGAGAACAGCCCACCGCACGCCGAGAGCGCCCCGGCGGTGCGCGGCACGAGCACCTGCTCACTGCCGAGCGTCTCGGCGATCCGGCCGATGGTCATCCCGCCCGCACCGCCGCCGGCGACGAGCACGCCGCCCCGAGGGTCGAGGCCTTCGTTGATGGTGATGTCGCGGATCGCGGTCACCATGCGCTCGTTCGCGACGGTGAGGATCGCCCACGCGGCGTCCTCGACCGTCATGCCGAGCGGTCCCGCGATCACCCGCTCGATCGCCTCCCGGGCGCGTGCCGGATCGAGCGCGAGGCGGCCGCCGAGGAACGTCTCCGGGTCGAGGTGGCCGAGCACGATCGACGCGTCGCTCACCGTCGGCTCGGTGCCGCCGAGCCCGTAGGCGGCCGGGCCCGGCACGGCGCCGGCGCTCTGCGGCCCGATGCGCAGCAGGCCACCCGAGTCGATCCACGCGATCGAGCCGCCGCCCGCGCCGATGTTCTTGATGTCGACCGACGACAGCCCGGTCATGTGCCCGGTGAACGGCTCACCGAGCCACGTCTCGCGGGTGAACTTCACCTGACCGTCCCGCACGACCGACACGTCGAAGCTCGTGCCGCCCATGTCGCAGACGATCACGCTCCCCTCGCCCGGCGCGTAGGTGCGCCCCGCGATCGGCGCCATCGACGGCGCCGAGTTCACCGAGTAGATCGGGCGATCCTGCACGTCGGCGACGGTCATCACGCCGCCGAACGACGTCACCACGAGCAGCTGCCCGTCGAAGCCGGCCGCCGTCAGGTCGGCGGCCATCTCGCCGAGGTGGCGCTGCATGAGCGGCTTGAGCGACGCGTCGATCGCCGCGGACGACGCCCGCCGATACTCGCGGATGATCGGGTTGAGCTCGTGCGACAGCGTGAACGGCAGTCCCGGCAGCTCCTCGGCGATGAGCTCGCCGACGCGCCGTTCGTGGGCCGGGTTCGCGATCGACCACAGCAGGCAGACCGCGATCGCCTCGACCCCGAGCGCGGGGAGGCCACGCAGCGTCTCGCGGACCGCGTCCTCGTCGAGCGGATCGACGACCTCACCCTCGGACCCGATCCGCTCCGGCACTTCGAAGGTACGTCGCCGCGGCACGTACGGCTCGGGATAGGACTGGCGGAAGTCGAAGGGATTGAGCTTCCCGCCCTCGCGGAGCACGAGCGTGTCCGGGTGGCCGGCCGTCGTGAGGAACGCGGTCTTCGCGACGCCGCCCGTGAGGATCGCGTTCGTCGAACGGGTCGTGCCGTAGATGAAGACGTCCGTGGCGGCGAGTAGCGCCGCGAGCGTGAGGTCGTGCTCCCCGGCGACGTGCGTGAGCGCGTCACCGAGCCCGCCCCAGATCCGCTCGCGGGTGGTCGGCGCCTTGCCGACCCACAGCTCGCCCCGGTCGGTGGTGATGACGACGTCCGTGAAGGTGCCGCCGGTGTCGACGGCGATGCGATGGCCCATGATGTGCGGTGCTCCGGTCGGCGTCAGAGCGCGGCCGCTTCGTCGCCGACCAGGCCGAGGACCTCGGTCATCACGTCGACGATCGTCGTGAACTCGTCGGTGTCGGCCACGAGCGGCGGCGCCGCGAACATGACCGGGTCGTCGCCGTCGATCGAGATGCGGGAGAGCAGGCCGCGCTCGGCCAGGCGGTCGGCGAGGGACGCCGGACCGAAGAGCTGCATGCGCTCCTCGGGCGTGAACGGGGTGCCGTCCGGGCGCGACGCGCTCAGCTCGATGCCGAAGAAGTACCCGGCGCCGCGCACGTCGCCGACGATCGGCAGGTCGAGGAGCGTGCGGAGGCGGTCGCCGAGCTCGCCCTCCTTCGCGCGGACGTGCTGCGGGATGCCCTCGCGCTCCATGATCTCGAGGTTCTTGAGCGCGATGGCGGCCTGGATCGGGTGACCGCCGAAGGTGTTGCCGTGGGTGAAGTGGATCCCCGGCTTGGAGAACGGCTCGTAGACCTTCTCCGACGCGATCACCGCACCGATGACGGCGTGCGACGAGGAGAGGCCCTTCGCCGTGGTGATGATGTCGGGGCGCATGTCGTAGCGCTCACTCGCGAACCACGCGCCGATGCGACCGAAGGCGCAGATCACCTCGTCGGCGACGAGCAGGATGCCGTACTTGTCGCAGAGCGCGCGCACGCCCTCGGGGTAGCCCGGCGGCGGCGTGAGGCAGCCGCCGTGGTTCTGGACCGGCTCCATGATCACCATCGCGATCGTGGTCGGGTCCTCGGCGATGATCGCCTCCTCGAGGTTCGCGAGGAGCCCGGCGGTGAACTGCTCGTCGGTCTCGTCGGCCGGGCGACCGAAGCGGGCCGTGTTGCGGACGTGCGCGACCTGCGGCACGAGCGGCTCGAACGGACGCCGCAGCTCCGGGAGGCCGTTGATCGACAGGGCCCCGAGGGTGGTGCCGTGGTAGGCGTTGTAGCGGCCGATCGCCTTCCAACGGTGCTCGCCGCGGGCGAGGTGGTACTGCCGTGCGAGCTTCCACGCCGCCTCGACCGACTCGCCGCCACTCGGGGTGAAGAAGACGCGCTCCATGCCCTCGGGGGCCAGGCTCGCGACCTTCTCGGCGAGCTCGATCGCCCGCGGGTGCGTGCTGCCCCAGCTCGAGTGGTAGCCGAGCTCCTCGTACTGGGCGGCGGCCGCAGCGGCGAACTCGCTCCCGAAGCCGTACCCGAGGTTCACGCAGAAGAGGTTCGAGATGCCGTCGAGATACCGGTTGCCCTCGCTGTCGATGAGGTAGCAGCCTTCGCCGCGCACCATGATCGGCAGCGCTGGCCGGCCGACCTCGCCCATCTCGGCGAAGTGCCGCCAGAGGTGTTTGCCGGCGCTCGCACGCATCGCGTCGGTGGAGGCGTGGGTGGAGGGTTGGACGGCGGTCATGGTGGCGGAACCTCGGGGGAATCGGCGGCGTCGGCCGACCGTACGCCCGCGTCGGTCCCTTGCCAGTGGCCCGGCGGATAAAACGATTTAGACAGCGGTCCCAGATGTGCGCGCGGCGCCGGGCCGCGACACCGGCACGGGCGCCGTCAGCGCGGGCGCGACGTGCTCTCGCGCGGCAGCAGCTGCGGCAGCACGGGCGGGGGCGGCGTGGCCGGCCGGCCCTCGATGCGCGCGAGCAGCAACTCGACCGCCATCGATGCCTGCAGTGCCGGGGCGATGTCGACCGCGGTGAGGGTCGGCCGCGACGCGCGGGCGAGGGATCCGTCGAGGGCGACGGCGACGAGGAGGTCGTCCGGGACCGACAGTCCGAGGTCGCGCGCGGCGCGGGTG
>JAVHXX010000097.1:0-2792 GCA_031119595.1 Patulibacter sp.
TGGGCCAGCGCGAACTGGCACTCGGGCATGCCGATGTGCTCGACGGCGTGCGCGGCCGCCGAGACCACCTGGAGCGCCGAGGGGTCCGCGTTGCCGACGTCCTCGCTGGCGAGCACGAGGAGTCGGCGCGCGATGTAGCGCGGGTCCTCCCCGCCCTCGAGCATCACGGCGAGGTAGTAGAGCGCGGCGTCGGGATCCGAGGCGCGCGTCGACTTGATGAAGGCCGAGATCGTGTCGTAGTGCTGGTCGCGGTCCTTGTCGTACCGGACCGCCCGCCGCTGGAGCGCCTCCTCGGCGCCGGCGAGGTCGATCTCGGGCGGCGTGAGATCTGAGGCATCGGCCTCGGCGCCGCTGCGCATCGCGATCGCCGCACGCGCCGCCGACTCGAGGGCCCCGAGCGCCGTGCGGGCGTCGCCGGCGCTGCGGACCGCCACGAAGTCGATGGCCTCGGCGGTCGCGGTGACCGGCGCGAGCGGCCCCTCGATCGCGCGCCGCAGCAGCACCTTGACGTCGTCGTCGGAGAGGAGCTGCAGCTCGTAGACCCGCATCCGCGAGAGCAGCGCGCTGTTGACCTCGAAGTACGGATTCTCGGTCGTCGCCCCGATCAGGGTGATCGTCCCGTCCTCGACCGACGGCAGGAGGGTGTCCTGCTGGGCCTTGTTGAAGCGGTGGATCTCGTCGAGGAACAGCACGGTTCGCGCGCCGCGCTGCTGACGGTTCTGCGCTCGCGCGAGCACCTCGCGCACCTGAGCCCGCCCCACCTCGACGGCGCTGAGCTCCTCGACGACCGCCCCGGCATGCCCCGCCACGAGCCGTGCGAGCGTCGTCTTGCCGGTGCCCGGCGGTCCGAACAGCACCATCGACTCCGGGTCGCCGGCGGCGATCCGCTTGCGCAGGGCCGTCGGTTCCTCGACGGTGCCGAGGAGATGGGTCTGGCCGACGACCTCGTCGATCGACCCGGGCCGCAACCGCGCCGCGAGCGGGGCGCCCGGGCCGGGCGCGCGCGGTGTCTCGTCCGCGGCCTGCGCGGCGACCTCGGCGGTGTCGTCGATCTCGCCCGCTCCGAAGAGCCCCGGATCCTCGCCTGCCGCCATCGCAGGAGGGTACTCGGGCTCCGCGCGGCGCCCGCGTGCGGCGAACTGGGAGCCGGGAAGACCGGATGCGCGTCCACTCGGTTGAACTCCGCTCAACTTTGCGCGATCCTGCAACGTGTACTGCGGGTTACCAGCGCCCCGCAGCGGCCCGCCCTCCATGTCCCAGAGGACGGTGCGGTCCGGATTGTCCCCCGCGCACCGAGGTCACCCCATGTCCACCCCAGACGTCGCCCCTCCCGTCGGCCGCAAGGCCCGGACCAGGCAGCTCGTGCTCGACGCCGCCGGCGAGCTCTTCGCTGCACAGGGCATCGAGCGCACGAGCGTCGAGCAGGTCGCCGAGCGCGCGAGCGTGTCCGTCGGCACCCTCTACTTCCATTTCGGGAGCAAGGAAGCGCTCGCGCTCGCGTTCATCGAATCCGCGCTCGACTCCATCGAGCGCCTCATGGCCGACGTCGCCCGGGGCGAGAGCCCGATCGAGCGCGTGATGCTCGCCGGCGACGCCTACCTGCAGTTCGCGATCGAGTTCCCCGTCGCCTGTCGCTTCGGCACGCTGCGCGCGATGCAGCCCGAGCTGCGCGGTCCGCACGACGCGATCGGCAAGGGCCTGCGCAACCGGGTCCAGCAGATCCTCATGACGGTCGCCGGTGACGTGAAGGCCGCCATGGACGCCGGCGAGATCCGCCGCGAACCGATCGCCGACCTGATGATCTTCCTCTGGAGCTCCTGGAACGGGATGGTCACGATGATGGTCCGCCAGGACAAGCTCGCGATCCCGCCGGAGGCCGCGAAGCGCTCGCTCGCGCTCGGGCGTTCGCTGCTGCTCGAGTCCCTGCGCCCCTAGGGCCGGCAATGACTCGCATCGCCCAGCGGCGCGTCCCGATCGGGACGCCGAACCGCCCTGCCCGCTCCTGGCCGCGACACGATGAACTGTATTCCAGTCCAGAGTTGGCGCGCTGGAAACCAGCTGTTACCGTCGGTGGCATGTCCCGTGTCCCGCGCCTCGTCCAGGCGCTCCGGCTGGTCTGCGCGCTCGCGCTGCTGCTCGGTTTCATCGCCTACTTCGAAGCGACCGTCGCGCGCGCCGCAGCGTCCGTCACGCCGTCCGCCGCGCCCACCGTCTGGGGCTGCTTCCCAGGCACCACGCCGAACCCCTGCACCACGTCGCTCGAGACGACCTACCTGGGCTCGACGACCCTCCAGCCCCGGAAGGTCACCAAGGTCGAGACGCCGCCGGCCAACCCGGACGCCCCCGTCGACTGCTTCTACGTGTACCCGACCGTCGTGAGCACGACGCTGAACGCGAACGCTCCCCACCACATCTCGAACGAGGTCTCCTCGATCCTGCGGTTCCAGGCGTCGCGGTTCTCCCAGGACTGCAAGGTCTACGCCCCGGTCTACCGGCAGGCCACGCTCGCGGGCCTCGCCCTCGACGGCGTCGGGTCGCACAAGAAGACCACCACGCCGGCGAAGCCGAGCAAGGCGTTCGACCTCGCCTACGCCGACGTCCTCAAGGCGTGGCACGACTACCTGGCCAACGACAACCACGGCCGCGGCGTCGTGTTGATCGGCCACTCGCAGGGCAGCGCGCTGCTCATCCGCCTCATGCACGACGAGATCGACGACAACCCGGCAGAGCGCAACCTGCTCGTCTCCGCGATCGTGCCCGGCGGCAACCTCACCGTGAGGACGGGCCAGCGC
>JAVHXX010000097.1:2802-11023 GCA_031119595.1 Patulibacter sp.
GCGGCGACCTCACGAACATCCCGACCTGCGCCACCGGCGACGAGGTCGGCTGCGTGATCGCCTACTCGACCTACGCGAAGCAACCGTCGACGAACTCGCTCTTCGGCCGCGCGAACAGCAGCCTCCGCGCCGACGCCGGCAACGCGAACCAGGCCGACGTCGAGGTCGCCTGCGTGAACCCCGCGGCACTCTCGGGCGACAACGGCCACGACCTCCCGCTCACGCCCACGTCGAAGTTCCCGGGCCTGATCGGCATCAGCCTCCAGCTCATGTACCTCGGGCTGCCGCCCAAGGCGAGCACGCCGTGGGTCGCACCCGGCGAGCGCTACACCGCGAGCTGCGTCCACAGCAACGGCGCCCACGTCCTCATGCTCAAGCGCGCGAGCTGGGCGACGATCCTGCCGCTCGCCTCGCCGACCCCGGACTGGGGCCTGCACCTCGCCGACGTCAACCTGCCGCTCGGCAACCTGATCAAGATCGTGGCGACCCAGAGCGCGGCGTACCTCGCCGCGCACGGGACCGCCACGTCCTGATCCCCCAGCCGGTCCGGGCCCGCGTGAGGTATCGCGGGACCGGTCGCCCGGGTTCCTGCCCCGCGGCATGAGCACCGCGGAGCGAAGGCGCTAGTCCCGGCGGCGCTGCGCCGGGCGGGAGCGTTCGCGCCCCCGCCGTTTCGCGAGCCACCAGCTCCGGGCCCCGCCGAAGAGCACGAGGGCTCCCGGCGACGCTCCGAGCATCTCCTCGACGGGCACGCCGGCGACGTGCCCGAGCACGAGGCCCATCATCGGGGTTCGGCCGCGTGCCCCAGGGATGGGGCGCGCGTCTCCGGGGGGAATCGCCGTGCTGCGGACGCCATCAGTGGTGCTCGCAGTGGCCGGAGTGCGCGGACTTGCCTCGGGGCATGTCCAGCGACGGGTTCCCGTCGAAGAACCCCGAGGGCTTGAGCTTGAACCCGATGTGGTGGACCGGCATCACGGGCCAGTCCTCGGGCCGCACGATGTGGTGGGCGCAGAACGTGTACCAGACGACCACGTCCGTATCGGCGGTCGGGCGGTTCGCCTTCGTCCACTCCGGGATGCCCTGGCCGCCCGGGTGCTGGTACGGGTAGTCGCCGGCCGGGTAGCGCTCGTCCTCCTGGTACGGCGTCACCCAGACGGTCTTCGTGTTGAAGCCGCCGCGCGGCGCGAACATGCCGTTCGGGTTCTGCAGCGGGAACGCCGTCGCCCCGGGTTCGATCTTGTACGCCGTCGGCTCGCCGACGAAGTTCGTCTTGTCGGAACTCTGGATCTTCCAGAACCGGCCCGAGTACGGGTCGACGGTGCGCTCGCCGGCGAGCTCGGTGTCGAGCACCGTGTTGCGCACCTTGAACGTGTTGCCCATCGGGTTCTCCGGCCCCATCGGGGGCGCGTACGACTCGACCTCGACGACCGAGTTGTTCACGCCGTCGATCTCGGGGTCGATGCGCACGTTGAAGAAGTGCTGGTGGTGCGCGCCGTAGAGGCCCGGGGCGAGCTTCGCGCCGTACTCCGGATCGCCCTTGGCGGGGTCGTAGGCCGCCGTCGACAGGATGCCGCTGAGCTTCGCCTCGAACTCGATGGTGCCATCGGTGTAGAGGTGCCAGAAGAAGCCGTACTCGTAGTTGCCGACGGTCGCGATCGACGACACGACGAGGCGCCGCAGACGGCGGACCTCGACCTCGCCGTTGCGGAAGTCGGTGTGCTTCCAGCCGACGCCGTAATCCTCCTCGTGCATGCAGATCGCGTTCTTGATGACGACCGGCTCACCGTCCTGGTCGTGGCACACGCCGTCGATGTAGGTGATGTCGCCGAGGCAGTCGCAGCCGAGCTCGAGCGGGTTCGCGAGCCAGCCCACACCGAGCTCGCCCATGTCGAAGACGTTCTTGAACTCCTGCGTCGGCGACGGGTCCGCGTACGGGATGTACATCTCGGCGAGCGAGATCCGGTGGAGGATCGGGCGCAGGGTCGGGTCGGCCGGGTCGCCGTCCTCGTAGCCGATGCGGTGCAGGACGATGCCCTCACGCATCGTGAAGCCGATGCGGAAGTCCCACTTCTGCCACTTCACGTGGTGGCCGTCGAGGGTGAAGCTCGGGCCCTCCGGCTGGGTGATCTCGATCGGCTTCACGTCCTGGCGCTCGGCCCACACGCGCGTGACGTTGTTCTCGTCGCCGTGGCCGAGCTCGTTGACGTAGTTGCCCGACATCGGCGGCAGTGGGATCACGCCGTGGTCCTGGACCTCGACGACCTCCATCGTGTCCATGTCGACGATCGAGATGATCCCGTCGACCGGCTTGGCGTAGCCGTGCCCGCCCTCCTGGTCTCGGACCCAGGTCAGGCCGCGCACGATGCGCCGCACGCTCGGGTGGTCCTCCGGCCCGAGGTAGCTCGACGGCCACGGGTCGATCATGCAGAGCTCGGTGTCCTCGATGCCACGGAGCTTCACCGCCGCCTGCCACTCGGGGTTCGCCTTGATGGCCTCCTCGACGAGCGTCATCTCCTCCATCGTCACCTGGGCCTGCACGCCCTCCTTGACCTCGTGGCTGAGGAGCGTGTCCTCGGTGAGGTTGACGACCGCCTCACGGGTGGTCTTGTCGGCGATGTTGCGGAACACCACATGCGCGACGCGCGGCACCACGGTGTCCGGGGTCCACGAACGGATCACGTCCTTCGCCGGCTCCTTGAGGCTGATGAAGACGAACCGCGCGGTCTTGCCGATGCCGGTCTCCCGGCGCACGATCTCGGCGGCCTGCTGCATCTCCGTGCCGAGCAGCGGCTCGAGCGGATGCATGGTGGCGGTGCTGGGTTCGGTGAGGGTCGCGGGTGGCGGATTCATGGGTCGATTCCTTGGTCGGAGCGGGATGTCGCTACGTGGTCTGAGCAGGGGCCGTCGCGACGGCCGCCACACCGCTTCGTGCGTGGCGACCGAGCGCGTCGGGCCGGGTCTTCAGGTGCAGGCGCCCGGCAGGGCCTTCGGGGGATTCGCGGCCTCCGTCCCGGGAGGCCGCGGACTCGCGTCGCCGCTCGTCCAGGGTGAGCGGCGACGCGAGACGGGGACGTCGATCAGGCGGTCGACGGGAGACCGCGGGTGCCGTGGAGCGGCTCCTCGATCGGTGCGGCGTCGGTCTCGAACGCGCCGATGGCGGCGAACGTGGCCGGCTTGCTCGACTTCAGGTACAGCGCGTAGGCGCAGCCGAGGAGGAACATCCCGACGATGACCTCCGGGAAGTACTTGATGAACACCTGACCCTCCGCGGCGCCGAGGCCGGCGCGGTTGGAGATCAGCAGGTACATCGCGCCGAACTGGGCGAGGCCACCGACGAGCGGAGCCAGACCGGTCTTCCACCAGTGGAAGCCGTCCTTGGCCTCGCGGGCGAAGTACCGGATGATCGCGAAGGAGCAGATCGCCTGGACGGCGAGGATGCCCATGACGCCCATGAGCGGCGTCCAGGTCGCGATCTTCGTGAGCGCCGAGAGCGTGTCCGGGAACGAGATGGTGAAGGCCGCGTTCCAGACGAACACGATCGCGGTGACGGCGAGGGCCGCGTTGACCGGGGTCTTGTGCTTGGCGTGCGTCTGCGCGAACGCCTTCGGCAGCAGCCCTTCACGCGAGAGCGAGAAGAGGTAGCGGGCGCCCGTGTTGAAGAACGCCATCGAGCACGCGAAGGAGCTCGTGATCATGAACAGCTCGAAGAGGAACTTGAGCCAGCTGCCACCGAAATGCTGCGCGAGCGGGTACCAGGCGGAGTCGGACTTGCCGGCGAACTGGTCGGCGACGGCCTGTGCCGCACCGATCTTGCCGTAACCGCTGACGAACACCAGCGAGAGGATCACGTAGAAGATGCCGAGGCCGATGACCGAGCCGTAGGTGGCGATCTTCGCGATCTTCTTCGGGTTACGGGACTCCTCCGCGTAGTTCGGAGCCATCTCGAACCCGACCCACGACCAGAACGCGCCGAAGAGCGCGATGCCGACGGCGGCGCCTCCGAACACCTTGATGGCGGAGTCGTTGTTGAACAGGTTGACCGGGTTGAGACCACCGACGACGACGCCGTCGGGACCACCGCCGGCGAAGAACACGCAGACGGCGAGGATGCCGAGCGTGAGGACCTCGCAGACGAGCGCGGTGCCGAGCACCTTCGCGGTGAGTTCGATGTCGAACAGCGCGAACGCGGCGAACGCCGCGAGACCGATCGCCATGTACACCGCCGCCGGGAGCGAGAACCCGAACCACGCGTCGAGCGAGGTCGAGGCGAAGTACCCGAACGCACCGAGCACCCCCGCGCAGAAGATGATGTAACAGAAGGCGATCAGCAGGCCTGACGCGAGCCCCATCATGCCACCGAGGCCGCGGGTGATGAACGTGTAGAAGCCGCCGATCGAGCTGACCCGACGGCTCATCTCGATGTAGCCCACGGAGAAGATCGTGAGCACGACGGTCGCGATCAGGAACGCGGCCGGGGCGGCGAACCCGGACCCGTTCACGGTGACCGGGACGTTGAAGACCATGGCCGCGAGTGGCGCCGCACCCGTGACGATCAGGAAGAGGACCTGGACCGGTCCGAGCGAACCCGGATTCAGTCCGCCGCCGCTCTTCTCGGTGGTCTCTGACACTGGCATGGATGTGGGCGGCGCGCCGACAACGGAGCTCATGGGCTACCTCGGGTGGGGGCTGGGGGAACCAAGCAGCCCGGAATGACCCGGGCCCTGACGTGCGCCGCAGTCTGCGCCCGGAAACACCCCCGACACATGGCCCTCTGGCCAAAGAAAAACGTTTGACCCCGTCCCAGTGGCCCAATGGCCTTACTTTGAGGCCATTTTCCGGGAATCCCCCGAGTTCTGGGGCGAGTTGCCGTATGGCGAACCCCAAATGTGTGGCGCGATCAGAGCTCGCGCAGGAGGTCGCGGACGTTCTCCGCGGTCCACGAGACGTGCGCGCGCATCGCCGCTTCGGCGGCGGCGGGGTCCCCGGCGGTGATCGCGTCGAGGATCGCCTGGTGCTCCAGCGCGGTCCGCTGCTGCCAGACCGGGCTGGCCGGGCGGGCCTGCAGGACGTCGTTGAGCACCAGCCGCACCCGCACGACCGCATCCCGCACCATCGCGTTGTGCGAGGCGCCCGCGATCGCGAGGTGGAAGGCGTTGTCGCGCGCGGTGAAGGTCGCGTCGTCCTCGACCGTCGCCACCGAGTCGGCGGCGGCGGTGATCTCGGCGAGCTCCTCGGCGGTCCGCACCCCGGCGGCGAGCGCGGCGGCCTGGGGCTCCACGATCGCGCGGAACGCCACGGCATCGACGATCTCGGCCTCGTTCTCCCGCAGACGCGCGAGGAGGTAGTCGCGGGCGACGCGGTCGTCGGCGAGCGACAGCACGAACGTGCCGCCGTGGCGGCCGCGCTTCGTGACCACGAGCCGCTCGGCCTCGAGCACCCGGATCGCTGCCTGCACCGTCGCCCGGCCCACGCCGAACTCCTCCGCGAGCTCGCGGTCGGAGGGCAACGACTCGCCCGCCTTCACGAGCCGGAGGCTGATGCGCCGCCGGATCTCGTCGGCGACGCTCTCGTGGGCGCGGCGGGGTCGGACGTGCTCGTTCACCGACGGGTCAGATCAGCTCGTGGCTCATGGCGATCTTGGCGAAGCTGTCGCGGAGGGCCGCGATGAAGGCGGCGTGCACCGCGGCGCCGGGCACGTCGACTCCGTCGAAGGACAGGTCCGGGGCCGCGCACGCATCCGCGGCGACGGTCACGGAGTAGCCGAGGTCCGACGCGGCCCGCACGGTCGAGTCGACGCACGTGCTCGTCATCATCCCGAGGACGACGAGGTCCTTCGTGCCCGCGGCCTCGAGATCCGCCTGCAGGGACGTGCCGAGGAAGGCGTTCGGCGAGGCCTTCCGGATCACCGGCTCGCTGCCCTCCGGCGCCACCGCCGGGTGGATCTCCACGCCGGGGGTGCCGGGCTTGAAGAAGGTCGCGTCCGGTTCGGTGGCGACATGCTGGATGTGGAAGATCGGCTCGCCCGAGTCACGGAACGCCTCGAGGATCTGGCTCGCGACGCGTGCGGCCTCGTCCGGCTCGACCAGCGGGAAGGCGCCGCCGGGGAAGTAGTCGTTCTGGATGTCGATGAGGACGAGCGCACGCGGCATGCACCGCAGCGTACGCGAGGGCCCGGGTCGGAGCGGCGGCAGACGCGCGCGCCCGAGGAGGTTCGGACCCGCGACGGAGGGAGCGTGCCGCGGGTCCGAACCAGTCTTGGGCTAGGCCGCTGCGCGGCCCGCCTCGTCGAGGGCGGCGAACTCGTCGTCGGTGAGCTCGAGGGTGGCCGCCGCGAGGTTCTGTTCGAGGTGCGCGACGGTCGAGGTGCCCGGGATCGGCAGCATCACGGGCGAGCGGCGCAGGAGCCACGCGAGGGCGAGCTGCGAGGGGGTCGCGTCGTGATCGTCGGCGATCGCCTTCAGCGGGCCATCGCCCGAGGCGAGGTGCCCGGCGGCCATGGGGAACCACGGGATGAAGCCGATGCCGCGCTCCTCGCAGGCCTCGAGGACGTCGTCGTGCTGGCGGTTCACGAGGTTGTAGATGTTCTGGACGGTGGCGACCTTCACGCCCGCGGACAGCGCCGCCTCGAGGTCCGCGACCGACACCTCGCTCAGGCCGACGTACTTGACCTTGCCGCTCTCCTGCACGTCGCGGAGGACCTTGAACTGCTCGGCGGCCGGCGTGGCCGGGTCGATGCGATGCAGCTGCCACAGGTCGATCTGCTCCACCTTCAGGCGGCGCAGCGAGAGCTCGAGCTGCTGGAGGAGGTAGCCCTCACGGCCGACCGGACGCCAGTCGCTCGGGCCGGGGCGGGTGAGGCCCGCCTTGGTGGCGATCACGACGCCGTCGGCGTAGGGATGCAGCGCCTCGCCGATCAGCCGCTCGCTGACCTCGGGGCCGTAGGAGTCGGCGGTGTCGATGAAGTCGACCCCGAGCTCGACGGCACGCTGCAACACGCGACGGCACTCGTCCGGGTCCTTCGGCTCGCCGAAGATCCCCTCGCCCGTGAGCTGCATCGCCCCGTAGCCGAGGCGATGGATGGTCTGCTCGCCGCCGAGCTGGAAGGTGCCGGAGGCATGCGCGAGCGGACTGGAGGGGGAATCGGTGGCCATGCGTCGCTCCTGGGGAGAAGGGCGGCCGTGACGGCGGTCACGGCCCTGCCCACGACGCTAGTCGCTCACCGCTTCACGGTGATGGCGAACTTGGTCATGCCCTTGCCGGTGATCGTGACGCGCGTCTTGCTGATCTTCTTCTTCAGCTTCAGCACGCCCTTGGCCTCGCAGAAGTTGCCGTGCGGCAGGACCCCGACCGCGCCCTTGCCGAGCGTCTTGCCCTTGAGCACGGCCGTCGCGGTCGCGGCGGCCGGGCACTTCGTCGCGGCGAGCGGGATCAGGCGGTCGATGACCACGCGCTTCGTCCCCAGGACCACCGACTTCGCCTCCGGCACCGTGAGGCAGCCGTTCGGGGCGGTCCCCGGAACCTGCGGGCAGACGTCCTTGACGTCCGGGACGCCGTCGTGATCGGTGTCGAGGGCCTGGGCCGTCGCGTTGCCGATCGGCGGCGGGACGACACCGATCGGCTGGACCACCGGCTCGTCCGGGGCGAAGCCTTCGGCGGTGTCGACCGCGAGGGTCTTGCCGTCGGAGTCGATCATCTCGACGGACACGCGAGCGCAGTTCACCGTCGACAGCGCGAGGTACGCCGACACGTCGGTCGCGAGCGTCACCGTGTTGCCGGTGCGGCTCACCGCGGCAGCGCCGGTGATCAGCGCCGTGGAGCCCACCATGAAGTACGCAGCCTGACCTTGGAGCGGCGCACCGTCGAGCGCGGTCTTGACATGCACCGTGCCGTCGACGAGGTACAGCGGGAACGCCGACGTCGAGTCGGGATCGGGGCGACTCGCGTACCAGTTGTCCGTCACGGTGCACGTGCCGGATGCCCGGGTGTAGCCGAGGGCGACGCGCAGGATCGCGTGGACCCCCGTGCCGGGCCCGGCGAAGGTGACGGAGGCCCTGACCTGGTTGGCCGTCCGGTCCTGCTGGACGACGGCGCCGACGATGTCGAGCTCGGGGCCGATCTTGGTGGTCGAGAGCGCGTAGCTCCCGGTCGTGTCGCCGGTCGCATCGGCGACGTTGATGGTCGTCGTGCCGGTCGCGGCGGCCGCGCTCCCACGTGCCGGGAG
>JAVHXX010000098.1 GCA_031119595.1 Patulibacter sp.
GACCTTCGCCACGGCAAGCTGCGTCGAATGGTCGGACCGCCCGTTCCCGCTCGACCTCGTCCCGCGGATCCTGCCCGCCGCCGAGTGGGCGCACATCGAGCAGGGCCTCCAACAACGGATCCGCGCGCTCAACCGCTTCATCGACGACGTCTACCACGAGAAGGCGATCATCAAGGCCGGCCTCGTGCCGTGGCAGCTCGTCGTCTCGCGCTCGCACTTCGCCCGCGCCGCACACGGGATCCGCCCGCCGGGCGGCGTCTACTGCCACGTCGCCGGCTGTGATCTCGTCCGCGACGCCGACGGCTCGTGGAAGGTCCTCGAGGACAACGTCCGCACGCCGTCCGGGATCTCGTACGTCCTCGAGAACCGCGTCGCCATGACGCGCCTCGTGCCGCAGCTGTTCCGTGACTACCGCGTGCGACCGGTCGACCACTATCCGCAGATCCTGGCGGCCGCGCTGCGCGAAGCCGCACCGAGCGCCGAGGACGAGGCGACGATCGTCGTCTGGACCCCGGGCTCCCTGAACTCCGCGTACTTCGAGCACTCGTTCATCGCCCGACAGATGGGTGTCGAGCTCGTCGAGGCGTCCGACCTCGTCGTCCGCGACGACGTCGTCTACATGCGCACGACGGCCGGCCTCAAGCGCGTCCACGCGATCTATCGCCGCCTCGACGACGACTTCATCGACCCGCTCGAGTTCCGCCCGGATTCGCTCCTCGGCGTGCCGGGCCTGATCCGTGCGTACCGCGCCGGCACCGTCGCGATCGCGAACGCGATCGGCACCGGCGTCGCCGACGACAAGGCGATCTACCACTACGTCCCGGACATGATCCGGTTCTACCTGGGCGAGGAGCCGATCCTCGACAACGTCCAGACCTACCTGATGGCCAACGACGTCGAACGTCAGCACGCCCTCAGCCGCATGGACCAGCTCGTCTTCAAGCCGACGAGCGAATCGGGCGGCAAGGGCGTCTGCATCGGCCCGCGGACCTCGCGCGAGGCGCTCGACGCGCTCGCGGCCGTGATCCGGCAGAAGCCCGAGGACTGGATCGCCCAGGAGGTCGTGAACCTCTCCACCGTGCCGACCGCCGGCCCGGACGGCACCCTCGCCCCTCGGCACGTCGACCTGCGCCCGTTCGCGGTGTTCGGAGAGTCGATCCGCATCGTGCCCGGCGGCCTCACGCGCGTCGCGATGCAGGAGGGCCAGATGATCGTGAACTCCTCACAGGGCGGCGGGTCGAAGGACACCTGGGTGCTCGAGGAGCGCGAGGGCGAACACGCCACGACCGGCGACGCCGGCCAGCGGATCGTCTCCCCGCGCATGCCGGACCTCCGCTACGGCAGCGAGTGGCGAAGCCAGCAGCAGCAACAGCAACAACAACCCCAGCAGTAGCCATGCTCTCGCGAATCGCACAGGAGCTGTTCTGGCTCGGGCGCAACGTCGCCCGCGCCGAGCACACCGCCCGCATGCTCGACGGCGTCTTCCAGGCCAGCCTGCAGAGTGCGGCGTACTCGTCCGCCACCGGCACCTCGACCACCGTCCGCCTCGACTGGGGGTCGATCGTCGCCATCATGGGCGCCGTCCCGGACCCGGGCGAGAGTTCGACGCAGGTGCTGCGCCGCATGACCCTCGACCGCAACGAGCCGTCGTCGCTCATCTCCTGCATCGACCGTGCCCGCGAGGGTGCGCGCACCGTCCGGGACGTCGTCTCCGCCGAGATGTGGGAGGCGATCAACACCACCCAGCTCACGCTCGCCCAGGGCGACCTGCAGGGCCAGCTGGCCATGGGTCCGTACTCGGTCTTCCAGTACGTGCGTGAGCGCTCCGCCACCTTCTGGGGCCTCACGAGCCGCACGATGCTCCGCGACGACGCCTCCGCCTTCCTCACGGCGGGCGGCCGGATCGAGTCCGCGGACATGGTCCTGCGCATGTTGCGCGTGGCCATGCCGGACGCCGAACCGATGGTCTCCGAGCAGGACTCGGACGAGGTCTCGCCGAGCGACCGCCCGGTCGAGGCGACCGGCCTCCAGGATGCGCAGGCCCAGGCGCTGTTGCACGCGGTCGGCGGGTTCCAGGCGTTCCGCCGGGCCGTTCCGTCGCCGCCGCACGCCGGCCCGGTCGCGCGGTTCCTCCTCTACGAGCGGTCCTATCCGGACTCCGTCGCGGCCTCGGTCGACGCGCTCCAGCGCGCCCTGACGAACGCCGACGAGGTACCGCGCCGGTCCGAGCCGGTGCTCCGGCTCACCCGTCTCGGCGCCGACCTCGAGTTCCGCGGCCGCACCGCCTACGCGGGCACGCCCGAGGGCACCCTCGCCGAGACCTGCGAAGCCGTGCAGGCCGAGCTCACGCTCGTCGACCGCGACATCTCCGAGCGCTACTTCTCGGGGGCCACGCCGGCCTCCGGGCTCGTGCTCGCGTAACCGACCCTGCTCCCGGTGCACGCATGAACTACGACATCCACTACCTCACGCACTACCGCTACGACGGCACCGTGACGGACAACCTCAACTCGCTCCGCGTGCGGCCCGCGAACACGTCGACGCAGCGCTGCGACGAGTTCCACCTGCGCCTCGACCCGGAGGCGCGGATCACCCGCCACATCGACTACTTCGGCACCGAGGTCCTCGAGTTCGGGGTGTCGCGGCCACACGACCACCTCACGATCGACGTCCGCGCGCGCGTCGCCACGTCCGACCCGGCGCCGCCGCCGGAGGGTCAGCACCTCGCGCTCTCCGGCGACGACTACCTCGACGTGGCCGGGGAGTTCCTCCTCCCCATGCCGAACGATCCGCTCTCCCCGATCGACGAGCTCGTCGCCGCGACGACCGGCCCCACCCCGCTCGCCACGCTCAACAACGTCTGCCAGATCCTCCCGGACCGCTTCGCGTACCAGCCCGGTGCGACCTACGTGGGGTCGACGGTCGACGACTTCCTCGCCGGCGGCGCGGGCGTCTGCCAGGACTTCGCGCACCTGTCGCTCGTCGTCCTTCGGCGGCACGGGATCGCCGCGCGGTACGTGTCCGGTTACTTCTTCTCGACGCGCGGTGCCATCGACGGTGCCGACGACTCCGTCGAGGTCCAGACGCACGCGTGGGTCGAGGCGCTCCTCCCCGGCGACTCCGTCGAGGATCCGCCGGTCTGGGTCGGCGCCGACCCGACGAACCGCACCCTCGCCACCGAGGCGTATGTGAAGATCGGGCACGGCCGCGGCTACGCCGACGTCCCGCCGACCAAGGGCGTCTACTTCGGGTCGGCGCACGGGGCGCTCGAGGTGTCGGTCACGATGACCCGCGTCGGCGCCGCGACCACGGCGCGCGCCTAGGCGCGCCGCGGGCCGTCGCGTCCGCGCCCGCTGCTGACCGGCCCGCCGATTTCGCAGGCCGGCGCACGACGGACCGGACCTCCGTCCCCGGGCCCGGGGACGGACGGAGCTCGGAGGCCGCGCCCCCGTTCTAGCCTGGACACACCATGCGCCTGTCCCTGCGTACTGCCCCTGCGATCCTCGGCCTCGCGGCCGCGGCGATCGGTGCCCCGGCCACGGCCGGTGCGGCCGTCAGCCCGCCGATCACGTCCTGCACGGTCGCGCCACCGACGGCCGGATCGATCCGGTTCTTCGCGACGCCGACCGTCGTGAACCAGGGCACGCAGCGGCGGCTCGCCTACTCGATCAAGAACGTCGGCCGCGGGTGCGTGGGCGTGAGCGCCGCGCCGTACGCCCTGCAGATCTCCGGCTTCGCCGGCTGGTCGAACGTGCCGTGGAACCTCGGGATCCTGCCGCAGTACGTCCGCGTGCTCCAGCCCGGCCAGAGCGCCGTCGGCGTGACGGCACCGCTCCCGGCGACGCTCAACGCCGGCGCCTACTACCGGCTCGTGCCGCGGTTCACCCCGGACAGCGCCCAGCCCGTGACGAGCGTGCCGCTCACCGTGATCCGGTAGCCCGCCCGGAACGGCGGTGCCACGGCGAGGGCCGCGGCATCGATCCACGCCCTAGGCCTTCATGAAGTTCGGCGCGCTCGCTTCGACGGGCTGCGCCACGCCGCCCTGTTGGGCGGTCCAGACCTTGTTGAGCTCGTTCTGCAGGTAGCCCCAGGCCACCGGCTGGATGAACACGTAACAGAGGCCGAAGATCCACGGGTTCGCCTGGGTGTCCGGGGAGAACCCGAGCAGCTGCTGGGCGCGCTTCGTGCGCTTGTAGGTGTTGGCGATCGAGATGACCGCCGGCACCACGATCAGCGCGCCGAAGGTGACGGCGAAGAGCGACATCCCCGGTGACGTGCCGAGGTCCTCGCGACCGTGCTTGCGACCGAGGTCCCGCAGCTCGCGGTTGACCTTGTAGTACCAGACCAGCGTGTAGATCCCGAGCGTGATGAACGGCAGCAGCGCCGGTGCGAACACACTGCGGATCTTGGCCGTCTCGGGGCCGCCTTGGATGGGAACGATGGTCGCCATGGGAGTCCTTCAGGTGCTGGGGCCATCGGGGGACACGGCCGGAGTTGGCGCAAAAGTACCACGCCGGTCGTGCCCCGATGATGAATTCAGCTGCCGGCGAGCTTGAGCTTCGACACCGACGTGACGACGTGCCCGAAGGCGTCGGTGATGGTGGTCGTCAGGGTCGTCTTCGCCGGCTTGCCCTTCAGCGCCTTGAGCGCCTTGCGCCCCTCCTTCGTCGACAGGACGTCGAGCTGCGCGGTCTGTCCGCCGGACGTCGTGGTCGCCGTGCCCGTCGCGACGACGATCGGGAGCTTCGCGGTCTTCTTGTGCTTCTTGCCCTTCTTCTTGGACTTCGGCGCGGGCAGCGTGAGCTGCTCGGTGACCGTGCCCGGCGAGTCGAGGGTCACGAAGGTGCGCAGCCCGCTCTTGAGGAAGCTCTTCACGGTCGTCGACGGCGCGCCGAACTGGAAGCCCTTGAGCGCCGGCGCCGGCGGCACCACGCCGACCGGGACCACGTTCGTCTGCGACACGTACACCGTGGTGTCGTTCGCGGACGACTCCGAGCCGAGCGTGTAGTCGATCACGTCACCGGCCTGCATCGGGACCGAGAACACGCCGGAGAACGAGGTGTCGGACAGGCTCGTGATGCGCCCGGTCGACACCGTCTCGAAGGGCAGGCCCGGAATCTGCGTGTGCGCGGTGCTGCACGCCTTGTCCTGGACCAGCACCCAGGTCTTGCCGGTCGCCGGTGCCGTGGTCGGCTTCGCCGGAAGGGTGTCGGTCACCGCAGTGCTCGACGCCCCGTTGGCGTCGTCCTGATAACACGTCGACGCGGTCGCGTTGGCGTCCGCGATGGTCGTCGTCTGCTGCTCCCAGTGGTAGACGCCGGGGACGACGGTGTCGCGGAGCACGTTGCGCGCGACACGGCGACGCAGCTCGACCTCGATGTCGGTCGTCGCAGCCGTCCGGGCGATCGTGAAGCTCGGTGAGCCGAGCGGCGACGCGATCACGGGCTGCGGCGGGACGACCGACGTCGCGCCGACGACGGCCTTCGTGGTGCGGTTCACGAGCTGGATGACGTCGCCGGGGACGATCGTGATCGGCAGGCTCTTGTAGGTCGTCGGGTCGTAGGACGGGATCACCGCACCGGCGCGGACCTGCTGCGTCGCGCAGCTCGGAGCGTTGCCGTCCTCGTCGTACGCGCCGCAGAGCGCGGTGCCGTCGGGGGCGTACCGCTGACTCACGGACGCGCCGTAGTACCCGAACGTCTGCGTGGGAGCCGGCGCGCCGCCGCCGTCCCAGCCGTAGTCGCCGGGCTGCGTCTCCACGGAGAAGCTGAAGACGGTGGCGGCGGCGTGGGCGCTCTGCGCGGCGGTGAGCGCCATGGTCGCGGAGAGGGCGACGACGGCCGCACGGCGCAGTGCGCCGGAGCGACCCGGGTGGATCTGGGGCATGGAGACCTCGGGTGGGGAAACGGGGCGGAGCGTCGAAACGCACCGGATCGCCACCCTATGGGAGACGCGGCGTCGCGCGCCGGCGCAGGGGAGCTCGGGTGTCCCCCGCCTCCGCGGCCGGTTACTTCTTCGCGTCGCCGAGCTCGAGGACGGCGAGGAACGCCTCCTGCGGCACCTCGACGCGACCGACCTGCTTCATGCGCTTCTTGCCCTTCTTCTGGTTCTCGAGGAGCTTGCGCTTGCGGGAGATGTCGCCGCCGTAGCACTTGGCCGTGACGTCCTTGCGGAACGCCTTGACGGTCTCGCGGGCGATGATCTGGGCACCGATCGCGGCCTGGATCGGCACGTCGTACTGCTGCCGCGGGATCTTCTCGCGGAGCTTCTCGGTGAGCTGGCGGCCGATGTCGTAGGCCTTGTCGCGGTGCACCACCATGCTGAGCGCGTCGACCGAGTCGCCGGCGAGGAGCACGTCGAGCTTGGCGAGGTTCGACGCGCGCAGGCCGATGAGCTCGTAGTCGAGCGAGGCGTAGCCCTTCGTGCGCGTCTTCAGCTGGTCGAAGAAGTCGAGGACGATCTCGGCCAGCGGCAGGTCGTAGATCATGTTCACGCGGTCTTCCGAGAGGAAGCTCATGCCGCCGGTGGTGCCGCGCTTGTCCTGGCAGAGCTCCATGATCGTGCCGACGTACGCCTTCGGCGTGAGGATCGACGCGCGGATGTAGGGCTCGCGGATCTCCTTGATGCCGTTCGGATCGGGGAAGTCCGAGGGGTTGTGCACCTGGACGATCTCGCCGGTGTTCATCTCGACCTCGAACCCCACGGACGGCATCGTCGCCATCAGCTCGAGGTCGTACTCGCGCTCGAGGCGCTCGCGGACGATGTCCATGTGGAGCAGGCCGAGGAAGCCGCAGCGGAACCCGAACCCGAGGGCGTCGGAGTTCTCCGGCTCCCAGGAGAGCGCGGCGTCGTTGAGGGTGAGCTTCTCGAGCGCGTCGCGGAAGTCGGGGTAGTCGGACGCGTCGATCGGGAACAGACCGCAGAAGACCATCGGCTGGACCTCGCGGTAGCCCGGCAGCGCCTCCTCGGCGCCGTGGTGGCGCGTGGTGATCGTGTCGCCGACCTTGAGGAGCTTCACGTCCTTGACGCCGGTGATGAGGTAGCCCACCTCACCCGCGGACAGCTCCTTGACGGGCGTCATCTGCGGGCTGAAGAAGCCGATCTCGTCGACCTCGGCGAAGAAGTCGGCCTGCATCGCGCGGATCGCGTCGCCCTTCTTCAGGACGCCGTCGACCATGCGGATGTAGGCGATGACGCCGCGGTACTGGTCGAACTCGGAGTCGAAGATCAGGGCGCGGGCCGGCGCGTCGCGGTCGCCTTCCGGCGGCGGGACGCGCTGCACGAGTTCCTCGAGGACCTCGTGGACACCGTCGCCGGTCTTGCCGGAGATGATCTTGATGCCGGCGGCCTCCTCGCCCATGAGCTCCTGCACCTCGGAGGCGACCCGCTCGGGCTCTGCACCCGGGAGGTCGATCTTGTTGAGGCACGGGATCAGCTCGAGCCCGGCGTCGATCGCGAGGTACGTGTTGGCGACCGTCTGGGCCTCGACGCCCTGGGACGCGTCGACGACGAGCAGCGCGCCCTCGCACGCCTGCAGCGACCGCGAGACCTCATAGGTGAAGTCGACGTGGCCGGGCGTGTCGATCAGGTGGAACTGGTAGGTCTCGCCGTCGTCGGCTTCGTAGTACACGCGCACGGCCTGCGACTTGATCGTGATGCCGCGTTCGCGCTCGAGCTCCATCGAGTCGAGCAGCTGGGCCTTCATGTCTCGCGCGGACACCGTCTTCGTCATCTCGAGGATGCGGTCGGCGAGCGTCGATTTGCCGTGGTCGATGTGCGCGATGATCGAGAAGTTGCGGATCTTGCTCTGGTCTGACATCGCGAACCCGGCATTCTAGGCGCCCACCGGAATTTGCGCCCGGCGGCGTGGCCTCGCAGCCGGGGCACCGCAGGCCGCGGCGACGGATCCCGCCGCGGCGCGGCGCGCGGGGTCGCGATACGAAGCGGCTCATGCGCCACGCCCGGCCCGGTACGGTGCGGCGATGCGTCGGCGGCTCGTCATGCTCGTCCTCCTGGTGCTGCTCGTGGTGTTCGGAGGGCGTCTCGCGCTCCTGCTCGCCGCCTCGGACACCCCGAGCGTGGGTGCCAGCGGCGACAAGATCACGTTGCCGCGCGGCCAGCACCGCGCCGCGATCGTGTTCGGCGCCGGCCTCAACCAGGACGGCCAGCCCTCGGCCCTCCTCCGCGACCGGATCCGCGCAGCGGTGCAGCTCGAGCGGGAGGGCTCGGTCGACCTGCTCCTGATGACGGGCGACAACTCCCGCCACGGGTACAGCGAGCCGAGTGCGATGCGGACCTCTGCCCTCGCCCTCGGCGCCACGCGGGTCGCCGTCGACTACGGCGGAGACCGCACGTGGGATTCCTGCAAGCGGGCGTCGACCGTCTTCGGGGTGCAGCGGGCGATCGTCGTGTCGAACGACTTCCACCGGGCGCGGACCGTCGAGGACTGCAAGGCCGCGGGCATCGAGGTCGACGGCGCCGTCGGCACGAGCACCGCGAAGTATCCGATCGGCGACCGCGCGAACTGGGAGGCGCGGGAGCTCGTCGCCTCGTGGCGCGGCGTGGTCGACGCATGGATCCATCACCCGGCCGTCAAGGTCGCCGGGAAGCCGATCGACCCGTACGACGCGTGCGCCGTGAACGCCTCGTTCAACCCGCAGGACAAGGCCGACTCGACCACGCCGACCGGCTGCTGAACGGCCGCCCGGCGCGGCAGGTCCCTCGCCCACCGACGTCGGCCGTCCGGCTCCGACGTGGGGTCGGCGTGGCGTCGCCCGCTCTACCCTTGCCGGGATGGACCTGCGCACGATCCCGACCTGGCCCGTGGCCGCCGGCTCGCTCCTCCTCGGCTTCGGCGTCGCCGAGCTCACCGGCGTGCGTGCCATCGGAGGCGTCGTCCTGTTCCTCGGCGCGCTCTGGTGCGGGCTGCGCTGGAAGGAGCTCCGCGGACTCGCGGTCGCGATCTCGCTCGTCGTGTTCTTCCTGTTCCTCTTCGCGATCTCGCACGTGCTCGGGCACCAGATCGGCGCGTGGCCCTCGGTGTTCGTGGTGAGCGCCGCGATGGCGGTGACGACCTGGGTCGCGGCCGACCGCGACGAGGCGCCGCCCACCGTCGACTACGTCTGAGGCGGCGCGCCGGTGCCGGCGCGCGGTGAGACCCCGCCGCGGGTGGCTCAGCGCCCGAGGCGCGCGCGGATCATGCCCTCGAGCCGCACGCCTTCTTCGACCCGCAACGCCTTGAGGGCGTACAGGTAGACCGCACCGCCGATCCCGACGGCGAGCCCGAGGCTGATGAACAGCCCGATCACGCCGCCACCGACGACGCTGCGCACGACCTGGTCCACGAGCAGCGCGACCACCGTGAGCAGCGCCGCCGCGACGATCACGCGGGCCGTGGTCGCGAGCGTCTGGCCGAGCAGCAGCGAGCCGCCGAGGCGCCCGTGGAGGACGGTGAGCTGCGCGCCGACGATGGCGATGTTCGAGATCACCGTGCCGCCGACGATGCCCTCGATCCCGAACGGCTTGTAGAGGGCGAGCGAGAAGATCAGGTTCACGACGAGGCTGAACACGGCGAGCCGGGTCGTGGCCCACGGGTCCTTGAGCGCGAAGAAGGTGCGCGTGAGCAGCAGGTTCAGGCCGTTGAGGGGCAGCGTCAGCGAGAAGACCCACAGCGCCTTCGTCACGAGCTTCGTGGCGTCCGCGTCGAAGGCGCCGCCCTGGTAGATCAGGCGGATGATCGGCGCCGCGAGCGCGATCGTGACCGCTGCCGCGGGGATCAGGAGCACGAGGATGAGCCGCATGCCGTCGGCGATGATCTGGCGCAGGTCGTCGTAGTCGGTACGGGCTGCCGCGCGACTGAGCGCCGGGAACAGCACCGTTGCGATCGCCACGCTGAAGATGCCCTGCGGGAGCATGTAGAGGCGGAACGCTGCGTCGATCGCGCGGGGCGCGTCGTCGCTGACCTTGAAGCCGAGCGTCGAGTTGATCACGAGGTCGAAGTTGACGAGGCCGAGGCCGATGGCGACGGGCACCATGAGCGTGAGGACGTGCCGCACCTCGGGATCGCGCAGTCCCCTCAGGCTCGCCGGCCCCATCCGGAACCCGGCCTTGCGCACGAGCGGGATCGCCATGAAGAGCTGCGCCACGGTGCCGACGAGCACGCCGATCGCGTAGCCGTAGAGCTGGTCGCCGCCCTTCAGGGTCGCGTGGGTGACGACCATGAAGAGCATGATCAGGACGTTCCACACGACCGGGGAGAGCGCCGGCACGGAGAAGTGGTCCTCGGCGTTGAGGATGCCGACGAGCAGCCCGTTCAGGCCGAGCAGCGCCACGACCGGGAACATGATCTGGGTGAGGTGGACCGCGAGGGTCACGTCCCCCGGCCCGAGGGTCTTCTTGTCGGCGAAGAGCGGCACGACGAGCGGCGAGAGCAGGATCGAGACGGCCACGAGTGCCGTGAGCCCCAAGAGCACCACCCAGGCGAGCTCGGCCGCGAGCTTCATGGCCTCCTTGCGCCGCCCCTGCTGGAGCAGGTCCGTGAAGACCGGCACGAACGCGGCCGACAGGGCCGCGTCGGCGAAGAGCGCGCGGAGCAGGTTCGGGATCTGGAACGCCAGGGTGAAGGCCGAGATCGGGCCGCCGACGCCGTAGAAGCGCGACGACAGCACCTCGCGGAACAAGCCCGCGACGCGCGAGAAGCCGGTCAGGATCGAGAAGATGAGGGTGTTGCGGGCGCGGCCGGTGGCCTCGGACGGGCGGTCGTCGACGGTGTCGACCGCCTCCCGGGGAGCGGCGCGGAGACGCGCAGGCGCGGGCTCGCGGTGGCGCGTGGCGGTCGGTTCGCCCGGGTGTGTGAAGGCCGCCGCCTCCGCGTCCTCGGTCTCCTCGGCGGGCAGGAACGGCCCGAGGTCGACGAATGACGGCGGCGCGAGGTCGTCGTCGAGCGCGCCGGGCGGCGTGTGGGTGACGCCCGCGCCGGCGGGCGTCAGCGGCGGGACGGGCGCGTCCTCGTCCCAGGAG
>JAVHXX010000099.1:0-5775 GCA_031119595.1 Patulibacter sp.
CGGAGCTGAGGCGGCGGAATGCGTGCGGGCTCCGCCGACGAGACGCCTCGCGAGCGACCAGCGCGCGTCACCCGACGGCGCTGCGTAGCGCGCCGCCACGATCGAATTCCGGCGAACGCGACCCGCGCCACCTTGGACAGGTGGATAAGAGCGGTCCACATGGCGGCTGAAACGATTCAGGCACCGTGTCGACCGTCTCGTCTCCCACGTCCCGTTTCGCCGGACCGCACGGTGCGCCGCGGCTCGCGTCGCACGCCCCGCGCCGTCCGGAGACCCGCAGCGCTCGCGACACGGGCGACAGCGACGCCCGACGCCTCCGCGACATCCTCCGCTGCAACGTGATGAGCGGCTGTTACGCCGAGGGAGTCCTGCCGAGCGAGGCCGACCTCATGCTCAGCCACCGCGCGCGCCGGTCGACGGTGCGCGAGGCGCTCGCGATGCTCCGCGAGGAGGGCGTGGTCGACCGCGTCCAGGGGATCGGCACGTACGCCCTCTGCGAGCCGAAGGTCGCGGCGATGGCGGGCCTCCACGGCACGGACCGCAACGAGATCCTGGTCCAGGACCGGCCCACGGTGATCACGCGCTCGGTGATGCCCGCCGCCGATGTCGTGGCGGACCGCCTCGGGATCGCCGTCGGCGAACCGGTCCTGTGCATCGACTACGTCGGCCGGGTCGACGGGCTCGTCGTCGGTATGGCCACGAACTACATGGCCTTCCCGGAGGCGCAGAAGGTCGAGCGTGTGCCGTTCACGTCGGACTTCTACACGCTCATGGCCGACGCCGGCGTGCCGCTCGGGGGCTCCGAATGGATCCTGAGCGCGGTCAACGCCGACGCCCACGTGGCCCGGCTGCTCGAGCTCGAGCCGGGCGCTGCGGTGATGCACGGCGAGGAGCTCATCTGGGACGCCGACGGCCGCGTCTACGACTTCGCCTTCTGTTACATGCGCACCGATCGGTTCCAGTTCTCCTCGACCGACTGGGTCCTCGGCGCCCGCGGTGCCGAGCCGATCGCGACGTCCAACGGAAAGCCGCAGCGCAACGGCTGAGCCCGGCGGGGTCGCGGATCCGTGCGCCGAGTCTGGATCTGTACGTACGGTGCCGGGGTCGGCGGGCCGATCGGCGCGCTGCTCGCCGAGCTGGGGTACGAGTCCTCGCGCCTCGCGTCGCCGAAGCCCGCGACGATCGAGAACCAGCGGGCCACGGTGCCCTACCCGGACGTCTTCGTGGTCGCCACCGGAGACGATGGCCTCGCGGACGCGATCCGCCTGCTGACCTCGCTCCGCGAGCGCGCGCCCGACGACGGCGACGACGGGTGGGCCGGCGTGCCCGTCCTCCTCGCGATCACGCCCGCGGCCCTCGCCGAACTCGACGTGCCCACGGTCGCGGGCCTTGCCGACGAGGTGCTCTCGACCTCCGCGGGGATCGCCGAACTGCGCGTGCGGATCGCGCTCGCGCAGGCCCGGCTCGGCCTCGGGATCGCCGACGACGTCGTCCAGCTCGACGGCCTCCAGCTCGACCTCCAGACCTACGACGCCCAGGTCGACGGCCACTCGATCGGCCTCACCCACATCGAGTTCGAGCTCCTGCGATTCCTCGCGACCCACCCCGGCCGCACCTTCACCCGCACTGCCTTGCTCGAACGGGTCTGGGGCTACGACGACTACGGCCGCACGCGCACCGTGGACGTCCACGTGCGGCGCCTGCGCTCGAAACTCGGCGACCACCACGCCGACCGGATCACGACGATCCGCTCGGTCGGGTACCGGTTCGAGCGGTAGGCGAGCTCCGCGACCCGCGGCGGACCGCCGCCCCGATCCGGCGCAGCGCGGCGTAGATCCGGCGTAAGGGTCGCTGGAGAGCAGCAACCACGGGCGATTTCGCGGCGCGGGGGCGGCGTAACCACGGCGTAACCACGCGTATCAGTCGGCGTTACACAGGCCCTGGAAGGTCCGGCGCCATGCCAGCCTTCCTCGCCAGACGCATCCTCTATGCGCTCCCGATCCTCCTCGGCGTGAGCGTCGTGGTCTTCATCACGATCAAGCTCATCCCGGGCGACCCGGTGAGCACGCTCCTGGGCCCCTCAGCGACACCCGCCGCCAAGGCGGATCTCACCGCGCGGCTCGGCTTGAACGACCCGCTGCCGGTCCAGTACCTCCACTGGCTGTGGCACGCGCTCCAAGGCGACCTCGGCACCTCGCTCGCGATGGGCCAGCCGGCGCTCACGCTCGTGACGAAGGCCTTCGGCAACACGATGGTCCTGCTCGTCACCGCGCTGGTCATCGCGACGATCGGCGGCGTCGGCTTCGGTCTGGTCCTCGCGCTGCGGCCCAAGAGCCTGCTCGCGCGGCTCGTCGGCGGCGCCTCGCTCGGGGCGATCTCGATCCCGCAGTACACGGTCGCGATGCTCTTCCTGCTGCTGGCCGTCGAGAGCAAGGCGTTCCCCGTCGGCGGCATGCACTCGACCGGCGCCACCGGCGTCGGCGACCTCGCGAGCCACCTCGTCCTCCCGGCCGTCGCGGCCGCGCTCACGCCGATGGGGATCGTCGCGCGGATGTTCTCCGTGGCGGTCGGGGAGGTCCTCGCACAGGACTTCGTCACGAACATGCGCGCCCGCGGCGTCCGTCAGCCGGCGATCGTGCGGCACGCCGTCCACAACGCGCTCCCTGCGCTGCTCACGATCACGGGTCTGCAGGTCGGCTATCTGCTCGGCGGCGTGCTCTTCGTGGAGACGATCTTCTCGTGGCCGGGCATCGGCGAGCTCGTCTACCAGGCGATCTCCACCCGCGACATGGCGCTGATCCAGGCCGGCGTCCTGCTCTCGGCGGTCCTCCTCGTCCTCGTCAACGTCGTCGTCGACACGGCCCACGCGGCCGTCGATCCCCGGGTGCGTGCCGCATGAGTGCCACAGGTCTCGACCTCCCGATCACCGGTGCGCGCAAGCGTCGCCGCCCGCTCCGTCGCCGCGTCGCAGCCCTGCCGGGCAGCACCCTCGCGGGCGGCACGATCGTCGGCGTCATCGTGCTCGGTGCGGTCCTCGCTCCGGTCCTCTCGCCGGACGATCCCATCGTCGGCTCGATCTCGCAGCGCCTCTTCGACGTCGGCAGCGCGGGCCACGTGCTCGGCACCGACGGCCAGGGCCGCGACATCCTCTCGCGCCTCATGTGGGGCGCCCGGCCGACCCTGATCGCTGGCGTGCTGCCGGTGCTCATCGCAACGCTGATCGGCACCACGCTCGGGCTCGTCGCGGCACTGTCCGGCGGCTGGCCGCGCACCGCGATCATGCGCACGCTCGACGTCCTCTACGCGTTCCCGGCGATCCTCCTCGCCATCGCGATCGGCGCGGCGCTGGGGCCTGGCGTCCTGAACGCGATCGTGTCGCTGGCGATCGTGCTCATCGCCCCGATCGCCCGCGTGGCCGAGGGCGAGGTGCTGCGGGTGCGCTCTGCCGACTTCATCGAGTCGGCCCGCGTGAGCGGCGCGCGGTGGTCGACCATCAGCCGCCGCCACGTGCTCCCGAACATCGCCCCGGCGCTCACGGTCTACTGCACGTCGCTCATCGGCCTCTCGATCGTCTACGCCGCAGGCCTGTCGTTCCTCGGACTCGGCGTGAGCCCGCCGACTGCGGACTGGGGCTCGATGCTCAACGACCTCCGTCAGAGCATCTACGACCGGCCCGTCCTCTCGCTCATCCCGGCGATCGCGATCTTCCTCGCGTCGATCGGCTTCAACCTGCTCGGCGACGGCCTCCGCCGCCAACTCGATGTCAACGAGGAGGTGGCCTCATGAGGGGTCGCACCATCGGCAACGCCCAGGTCGAGAACATCCAGCTCGTCGCCGCCGACGCGAGCGAGGCGCTCGAGGTCACGGACCTGCGGGTCGAGTTCCGCCGGGGTGACCGCATGCGCGCCGTCGTGCGCGGCGTCGACTTCACGCTCCGCCCGGGCCGCACGCTCGTGCTCCTCGGCGAGTCCGGGAGCGGCAAGTCCGTCACGGCCCGCGCGCTCATGCGGCTCGACGGCGCCGGGGCGAACGTCAGCGGCCGCGTCGGGTTCGGCGAGACCGATCTCCTCGGACTCCCCGAGCCCGTGATGGCGGGGCTCCGCGGCTCCGCGATCGGGCTCGTCCCCCAGGATCCGTCGGGCGCGCTCGATCCGCTCCGGAAGATCGGCAAGCAGATCGCCGAGGTCCTCATCCGGCACGGCGCGGCGTTCAGCCCCAAGGAAGCGAAGCCGCAGGCAGCCGAGCTGCTCGCGCGGGTCGGCATCCCGGATCCGCCCCGCGTGCTCGACGCCCTCCCGCACGAGCTCTCCGGTGGCATGCGCCAGCGCGTCGCGATCGCCCTGGCCATCGCGTGCCGCCCGCGGGTGCTCATCGCCGACGAGCCGACGACCGCCCTCGACGTGACCGTCCAGGCGCAGGTGCTGGAGCTGTTCGCGTCGCTCTGCGCGGATCTGAAGGTCGCGTTGTTGCTCGTCACCCACGACGTCGGCGTGGCCCGCGCCATCGGTGACGACGTCGCGGTGATGTACGCCGGGCGCCTGGTCGAGTTCGGCCCGGCCCGCGAAGTCCTCGACGCCCCGGCCCACCCGTACACGGCAGGCCTGCTCGACGCCGTCCCCACGCCGGGCGTCGCGCGCGGCACGCTCCGCGCGATCCCCGGCCGGCCCCCGTCGCCTGACGAGCCCGGACTCGACGACCGCTGCGCGCTCGCGCCGCGGTGCCGGTTCGCCACGGCGGCGTGCTCCGAGCACCGCCCGCCGCTGGCCGCCGTGGGCCCGGGCCGTCTCGCCGCGTGCGACGTCGTGGGCGGCCGCGTGCCCCGTACCGCCCCCGAGCCGGAAGCCGCCGCCGAGACCTCGACCGATCCCACCACCGACGCGCCCCTGGAGGTGCTCTCATGACCGAGCCGCTGCTCCAGGCCGAGCACCTCACGAAGCGCTTCGCGGGCGGCACGCTCGCCGTCGACGACGTGTCGCTCACGGTCCACGCCGGAGAGACCGTCGGGATCGTCGGCGAGTCCGGCTGCGGCAAGTCGACCACCGCGAAGCTGATCCTGCGGCTGATCGACGCCGACGCCGGCTCGCTGCGGTTCGCCGGCACCGACCTCGGCGGCCTGAAGGGCAGCAAGCTCCGCGCGCTGCGCAAGCAGCTGCAGCTGGTCCCGCAGCACCCGCTCACGGCCTTCAACCCGCGCCTGTCGATCGGCGACTCGATCGCGTTCAACATGATCGTGCACGGCACGCCGAAGTCGACCGCGAAGGCGAAGGCCCGCGAGTGGCTCGAGCGCGTCGGCGTGCCCGGCGAGCACCTGGGCAAGCGGCCGAAGGAACTCAGCGGCGGTCAGCTCCAGCGCGCGGCGATCGCCCGCGCGCTCGTGACCGAGCCGCAGCTCGTGGTCTGCGACGAGGCGGTCAGCGCGCTCGACAAGTCCGTCCAGGCCCAGGTGCTGAACCTCCTCGACGAGCTCCAGCAGGAGACCGGCGTCGCCTACCTCTTCATCTCGCACGACCTCGCCGTCGTCGAGCACGTGAGCGACCGCGTCGCCTGCATGTACCTCGGTCGTGTGGTCGAGGAGGGGCCGGCGCAGGCGCTGTGGGATGCCCCGGCGCACCCGTACACCGAGGCCTTGCTCTCGGCCACGCCTGAGCGCATGGCCGATCGCGTGCGACTCGTCGGCGAACCGCCGAGTCCGAGCAACCCGCCGAGCGGCTGCACCTTCCGCACCCGCTGCCCGGTCGCCACCGACGCCTGCGCCACGGCGCGGCCGCCGCTCGT
>JAVHXX010000099.1:5875-10974 GCA_031119595.1 Patulibacter sp.
CCTCTCGGCGTGCGGCTCCGGCTCATCCCCGACCGCCGGCGGCACGGCGTCCGCGTCCGCGTCGTCGGGTGGTTCCGGCAAGGGCGGCACGCTCGTCGTCGGGATGACGGCGTCGAACATCCCCCCGCTCGACACCGTCCTCGCCGGCGCCCAGGGGTACGAGGGCGACCGCTTCGTCGGCTTCCAGCTCTACGACGGCCTCACCCGCTGGGACCTCACCCAGAACACGACCATCCCCAAGCTCATCCCTGGTCTCGCGACCTCGTGGAAGGCGAGCGACAACGCGAGCACGTGGACGTTCGAGCTCCGCGACGGCGTCACCTTCACCGACGGCACGCCGTGGGACGCGGACGCCGCGATCTTCAACCTGAAGCGCTTCACCGACCCGACCGCGCCCGGCTCCTCGGCGGCGCTCGTCGGCCAGGCTGCGACGGCCGGCGCGGGCATCATCAAAGGCTTCACGAAGGACGGCACGAACGGCCTGAAGATCACGCTCAAGGCGCCCGACGCGCACCTCCCCGAGGACCTCTCGTTCCTCTTCATGGGCAGCCCGACGGCCATCAAGGCCGAGGGGGCGAAGGGCTTCCTCACGAAGCCGGTCGGCACCGGCCCGTTCAAGCTGGAATCGCTCGTGCAGGGCCAGTCGGCCACGTTCGTCCCGAACGCCTCCTACTGGGGTGGGGCGCCGAAGCTCGACAAGCTCGTCCTCAAGCCGATCCCGGAGCCCGCCTCGCGCCTCGCGTCGCTGAGGTCGGGTGCTGTCAACTGGATCGAGTACCCGAACCCGGACGACATCGCCGGCCTGCAGAGCAGCGGGTACCAGGTGCTGCAGAACTCCTACGACCACATCTGGCCGTGGGTCTTCGACACCAAGTCCCCGCAGCTCTCCGACCCGCGCGTGCGACAGGCGCTCAACTACGCGATCGACCGCGACAGCCTCGCGAAGAACCTCCTCCACGGGACGGCCGATCCGGCGAAGCAGATCATCCCGAGCGCGAACGCCGCGTACGACCCGAAGGACGACGTCTACTCGTACGACCCGGCGAAGGCGAAGCAGCTGCTCGCCGCCGCGGGCCACCCGAACGGCCTCAGCATCACCGTCGAGATCCCGACCAGCGGCTCCGGCAACATGATCCCCGGTCCGATGAACGAGGCCCTCCAGGCCGACCTCGCGAAGGTCGGCGTGAAGGTCACGCTGAAGCCGATCGAGTGGGCGGCGATGCTGTCGCAGCTCGCGGGCGGCATGCCGAAGGGCGTCGACGCGATGAACATCTCGCTCACGTTCCTGAGCGAGTCGTTCTGGACGCTGATCTTCCCGACGAAGGCGCCGATCAACATCGGCCACTACAGCAACCCGGTGGTCGACAAGGCCATCGGCGAGGCCCAGACCACCGTCGATCCCGCAGCCCGCGCGGCGCTCTACACGAAGGCCGGCGCCGAGCTGACGAAGGACGCCGCCTGGCTCTACGTCGTCAACGACAAGAACCCGCGTGCGCTGTCGCCGAAGGTCCACGGCTTCGTCGAGCCCAAGTCCTGGTTCGTCGACCTCGACTCCGTCTGGGTCGGCTGACCCGCGGCCGCCCGCACCCCTCCTCCGACCACGTCCTCCACAGAAGAAGGAACACCCATGCCAGACGTCCCGCTCACCATCACCGAGGCCGCCGAGCAGCTGCGGTCCGGTGCGACCACCGCCGTCGAGCTGCTCGCGGCCGTGACCGCCCGCGCCGATGCCCACGACGAGCTCCTCGGCGCGTACATCACCCGCTTCGACGACGAGGCCCTCGAGGCCGCCGAGCGTGCCGACGCGGAACTCGCCGCCGGCATCGACCACGGCCCGCTGCATGGCATCCCGATCGGCGTGAAGGACATCCTCGCGATGGCCGAGGGCCCGACCACCGCGCAGTCGCTCATCCTCGATCCGGCGTGGGGTGCAGGGAAGGACGCGCCGGTCGTCACCCGCCTGCGGGCCGCCGGCGCGGTCCTCACCGGGAAGCTCACGACGATGGAGTTCGCGTGCGGCGCCCCGGACCCGGACAAGCCGTTCCCGCTCCCGCGCAACCCGTGGAACACGGACACGTGGACCGGCGGCTCGAGCTCGGGCACCGGGGCGGGTGTGGCGGCGGGGATGTTCCTCGCGGGCGTCGGCACCGACACGGGCGGCAGCATCCGGATCCCGGCGATCTTCTGCGGCGTCTCCGGGCTCATGCCGACCTTCGGCCGCGTGCCGAAGTCGGGGTGCGCGCCGCTCGGCTACTCGCTCGACCACATCGGACCGCTCGCCCGCTCGACCCGCGACTGTGCGTACTTCCTGCAGGCCATCGCCGGCCCGGACCCGACGGACCCGTACACCGTCGACCGGCCCGTGCCGGACTTCCTCGAGAACGCGAACGGCTCGCTCGAGGGCGTGCGGATCGGTGTCGAACGGGCGAACCACTTCCCGGACGACACGGACCCCGCGGTGGTCGCACAGTTCGAGGCCTCGCTGGCGGTGCTCGAGGAGCTCGGCGCGACCCTCGTCGACGTCGAGATCCCGCACTACCAGGAGGTCGTCGCGGCGATGTTGGTCACCTGCATGTCGGAGGCCTTCGCCTACCACCGCAACGACCTCCAGGAGCGGTGGGGCGACTTCTTCCGGACGACCCGCGTCGCCGTGGCCAGCGGGGCGTTGTTCTCCGGGGCGGACTACGTGCAGGCACAGCGCGTCCGGCGCGTCGGACAGCGCGGCCTCGCCGGGCTCTTCCAGGAGGTCGACCTGATCGTGTCGCCGGCGGCGTCGAAGGGCGCCCCGACCTACGACGAGCTCCTCGTCGCCGATCCGCTCAGCGTGCTCGACCGCGTGCACACCGCCTACTGGGACGCCGTCGGCAACCCGGCGCTGGTCGTGCCCATGGGCTTCGACGATGGCGGACTGCCGCTGTCGCTGCAGATCGCCGCGCGGCCGTTCGAGGAGGCGCTGCTCGTGCAGGCCGGTGACGCCTTCCAGCAGGCGAGCGACTGGCACCTGCGCGTACCGCCGCTCGTGTCCGAGACCCCGGCCGCGGCGTAGCCCGGCGACCCACGAAGAGAACGAGAGGACTCCCATGAGTACCGACCAACTCGCCACGGTGAACACCCTCCTTGCAGCCGCGGGCGTGGACCCGTCCGCGGCAGAGCGCGAGACGCTCACCGAGATGTACGCGATGTTCAAGGGCGGCGTGGAGCTGATCCATGCCATGCCCGAGGCGCGCTACGAGGTGCCCGCGCTGGTGTTCGAGGCCGACCCGGAGCTCACCGAATGGTGACCGCCGCGACCATCCGGAAGGGAGGCGCGCGATGAGTCTCGCGGTGCCCACGGAGCGCACGGCGCTCCTCCTCGTCGACGTGCAGAACGCGTTCCTGGATCCGGGCGGCCTCGTGGCCCGGATGGCCGGGGGCGTGCTCGAGTCGACCTACACCGACACGATCGAGCCGACCGCGACGCTGATCGCGGCGGCCCGCTCGGCCGGCGTGCCGATCATCTACACGCAGCACGCCTACCAGCCGGACTACTCCGACGCCGGCTTCATCGGCACGGAGATCTTCGCCCGGCGGTTCGCCGACGCGGCCGTGCCGGACGAGGCGAAGTCGCTCTCCACCGGGAGCTGGGAGGCCGACATCTTCCCGGCCCTCGCGCCGGAGCCGGGCGACATCATGCTGCCGAAGAACCGGTTCGACGCGTTCCTCGGCACGCCCCTGGAGCAGCACCTCACGCGTCTCGGGATCGACACGATCGTGGTCGCGGGACTCGTGACCACCATCTGCGTCGAGTCGACGATCCGCGACGCCGCCATGCGCGACTACCGCGTGCACGCGGTGACCGACGCGATCGGTGACGCCTCGGCCGTCCACGCCGACGGCCTCGCCCGCATCACCGAGACGTTCGCGCTCCCGACGACCTCGGCCGAGGTGGCCCAGGCCTGGGCGCCCGCCGCGGTTCCGGCCTGACGCGGACGGGTGGGGAACGGCCCGGCGTTGGGTGGCGCCGGGCCGGCTCGGCCCGGGTGGGGGCAGCGCGCGAAGCCGAACCGGCGGCCCCGTTCGCTCGCCTAGCCTGCGGTCCTGATGCTCGACCACGTGTACGTCTCCGTCAGCGACCCCGAGCGGGCGTACGCGTTCTACATCGCGGCGCTCGCGCCGCTGGGGTGGCGGGAGCTCCTGAAGTACGACGCGTCGGCGGCGCCCGAGCACGTCCCGGACCTGTGGGGCCTGACCGACGCCTCGCGGGCGAACCCGGACGCGATCAGCACGAGCATCTGGCTGCGGCAGCGCACGGAGGGCGAGACCGGCCTGTACCTCGGGATCGCCGCGGACAGCGAGGCCGAGGTCGATGCGGCGTACGCCGCGGCGCTCGCCTCCAGCGGCCGCGACGACGGCCCGCCCGCCACGCGCCTGCACTTCGGCGACGGCTACTACGCCGCGAACGTCGTCGACCTCGACGACAACCGCCTCGAGTTCGTCCACAAGGTCTGGAACCCGAAGAAGCCGAGCTGAGCCGCCCGGCGCCGGTTCACGCAACGTTTCCGTCGCCGCGTGACCGATTCGTCGCGCGGTGCGCCGCGCGGCCCGAGGCACGCGACGTTTCGGTCACCCAGCGACCGTTTCGTCGCGCGGTGCGCCGCCGGCGCGCCTCAGGCGCCCGGGCCGCGCGGCGGCGTGCCGGCGGGCGCGGTGTCCTCGATGCCGAGGAGCGTGGCGCGGGTGTCGCGGAGGTGGTCCGCGAGGAGCTTCACGAGTTTGCTCTGCTTGCCGGCCTCGAGGGTGGCGAGGATCGCCTCGTGCTGGGCGAGCACGTCGGCGGCGCGGTCGTGGTCGTCGCGGACGGTGCGCCGCACCATCCGGCGCTGGCGGTCACGGAGGGAGTCGTAGAGCGGGATCAGGATCGCGTTCCCGGTCGCCGCGACCGCGACGCGGTGGAACTCGCGGTCCTGGTTGACGAACTCGTCGAGCTCGCCCGCAGCGAGGAGCGCGCGCTGGTGTTCGACCACGGCGCGCATCCCGGCGACCACGCGCGCATCGACGCCGCCCGGCGCCGTGACGGCCCGCTCGAGCCCGTGCCGCTCGACCGCCCAGCGGGTCTCGAT
>JAVHXX010000100.1 GCA_031119595.1 Patulibacter sp.
TCCATGTGGCCGAGACGCTCGACGAGGTGGATCGCTGGCCCGAGCTCGTGCGGGCATTCCTGCTCGGGTGAGACCACCGCGCCGGCGGGGCGTCGCCGGAGCGTGCAGCCTCAAACCGTTCTCGGCGTCCCGCCGGCGAGGTCGCGTTCGAGCGCCTCGGCCTCGGCGATCGCGACCTCGGCGTCGTACCGGGCGAGCGCCGGCACCGACACCGCGAGCAGCCCGGCGGCCACGATCGTCGCGACGCCGCCGCTCACGACCGAGAAGCGCGTCGTGGTGAGCGAGGCGACGGTGCCGCTCTCGATGTCGCCGAGGCGCGGCCCGCTGGTGACGACGAGGCTGAACACCGCCGACATCCGCCCACGCATGATGTCCGGGGTGACGGTCTGGTTGATCGTCGACCGGCAGACGGCACTGACCGAGTCCGCGGCACCCGCCACCGCGAGCATGAACGCCGCGATCCAGATCGACCCGGCGAGGCCCGCGATCGCGATCGCCCCACCCCAGGCGACCACCGCCCAGATCACGACGATCCCGAGCTTGCGGGTGCGCGCGAGCCAACCGGTGGTGAGCGCGGCGACCGTCGACCCGGCCGAGACCGCGGCATACAGCAGGCCCGTGCCGCTGGCGCCGGCGTGGTAGATGCTCACGGCCATCACCGGGAAGAGCGTGCGCGGCATGCCGAACGTCATCGCGGAGAGGTCGATCGCGAAGCTGCCGAGCAGCGCGGGCTTGCTGCGCACGAACCGGAGACCGTCGGCGATCGACCGCCCGATCGACTCCTGCGGTTCCGGTGCGGAGGTGGTCGTGGGGTTCGGGGCCTCGGCGGCGGGGCGAGCATCGGCGGCGACCGTGCCCGTGTCGGCGCCGACATCGACGACCTCGACGTCCGCGGTGGCGCCGTCGGCCTTGAACGTGGTGTGGCCCGGTGGCTGGGGTGCCATCTCGATCACGGCGAACACGAGCGCGAAGCACGAGATCGCGTCGATGGCATATGCCGTGCCGACGCCGCCGGCGGCGATCACGAGGCCGCCGAGGCCCGGGCCGATCACGAGGCTCAGGGACTGCAGTCCGTAGTTGAGCGCGAGCGCGCTGCGGAGTCGCTCGGGGGCGATCAGGTTCGGCACGATCGCGCCGCGGGCGACGTTCTGCACCGACCCGAACCCGGCGAGCAGGGCGCCGATGAGGTAGAGCATCGCGATCGGCGACCAGCCGCTGAAGGCGAGGGCGGCGAGCGTGGCGCTGCACGCGACGAGGCCGATCTGGTCGAAGAGCAGGAGCTTGCGTCGGTCGACACGGTCGGCGAGGGCCCCGCCGAGGAGCGCCATCGTGATGAGCGGGACCAGCTCGGCGGCCCCGAGCATGCCGACGGCCAGCGCGGAGTGGCTCTCGTCGTAGAGCTGGAACGGCAGCGCGACGAGCGCAGCCTGCGTGCCGATGTTCGAGATGAACCCGCCGGTGATGAGCCGGCGCAGATCGCGGGACTCGCGGAGCGGCGTCGTGTCGATCGCGATCCGGCTGACGATCGTGCGGAGGGAGGGGATCGGCTTCGGCACCGTCGGGCAGGCTAGGAGATTGCCGGATGGAGTCAGTCGCAGGGCCCGGGCGGGCCACCCGGGGGATGTGACCAGCCCCGTTCGGGCCGAGAAATAAGGGTCACCTAAAATCGGACTACCCTGTCCGGCGGAGCTGTGCTTGTATTCCCGACCGATGCAGTCGGACATGGACCCGGATGGCGCTCCCGAGAGCACGATCGACCCTGAGGTGATCGACGACACCGTGTCGGTCGCGGCCGACACCGGCGACGCGACCTCGATCGTCCGAGAGGTCCTCGGCGACGAGCATCTGGAGGTCGACGGCGACCGCGCCGCGCCGACCATCACGCCCGTGCCGAAGCGCACGCCCGCCGCCCGCCCCGCGGCGAAGAAGCGCAAGAAGCGCCTCGGGAACCGGCCGGTCTTCCGGGTCGTCCAGGTGACCCACCGATGGCTCGCGCTGATCACCGGCGTGCTGCTGCTCCTGCTCGTGGTGACCGGCTGTGTGCTGCTCTACAAGGCGCCGATCCAGCACACGCTGGAGCACTCGGTCTACTACCCGAGCGACAAGGCGCACCTCGTGGTGAAGACGCCCGACCAGGCGCTCGAGATCGTCGCGAAGGCGGAGCCGAAGCGGACGATCGCCAACGCGGTCCACGTGCCGACGGGCAACTTCGCCGTCCAGGACAGCGACTACAAGACGACGTGGGCGGTCGACGCCAGCACCGGCCGGATCGTCAAGGAGTGGAACTCGCAGTCCGGGTTCTGGGCGCTCCTCGACAACATCCACGAGTGCGCGCTGAGCTGCGAGGGTTACCCGCTCTATGTCGCCGCGCTCGGCAAGCCGATCGGCGGGATCTTCGGCAAGGAGCTCACCTGGTCGAGCCTGATCCTCGGCGTGATGGGCCTCGTGCTGCTCGTGCTCGTGGTCGGTGGCCTCGTCCTCTGGTGGCCCGGCATCAAGAACATGGCCCGCGGCTTCAAGATCCGGCGGGGCAACCGGTACAAGTTCCACTACGACCTTCACAAGGTGGTCGGGTTCGTGGCCCTGCCGTTCCTGCTCATGTGGGCGCTGACCGGCGCGAACTTCGAGTTGCCGTTCGTCACGAACGCCTGGTACGCCGTCCTCCCCGGCAAGAAGCCCGCGGAGGTCACGTTCACGAGCGCCAAGGTGCCGAAGGGCACGAAGCCGATCACGCCCGCGCAGGCGATGGCGGCGGTCCAGCGGGACTACCCCGGCATGAAGATCGTGTCGCTCGGCAAACCCGACGCGAGCGACGCCACCTCCACCTACAACGCCTACCTCGCGCACGGCTTCGACCCGTGGAAGGCCTCCGACTATCCGGGTGACTACGGCGTCGGCATCGACCAGTTCTCGGGCAGGACGAAGGTCACCTTCACCGACGACTACCCGCATCTCTCGCAGACGCTCGAGGAGCAGTACGGCGGGGCCACGCACATGGGCTTCGTGCTCGGGCCATGGTGGCGGAGCATCCTGCTGCTCTTCGGCCTCGTGCCGATCCTGCTCGCGGTGACCGGCACCACGACCTGGTGGATCCGGCGCGGCAAGGCGAAGCGCAAGAAGCAACTGAAGCGCGAGCGGGCCAAAGCCGCGGCCGCCGCCGGAGCGGCGGCGTGATCCTCGCGGCCGCCACGACCCGCCCGCCCGCCGACGGGCTCGCCTTCACGGCCGTGGTCTACGGCCTCGTGCTCACGCTCTGGACGCTCACGTCGACGGCCCGAGGCACCGCGCTCTCGACCACCCAGCACGCCGCCGGGGCGGTGCTCGGCCTGGCGGGCGCCGGCATCGGCGCCGCGTACCTCGTGAGTCTCGCGGGTGGTCACCGGCCGCCGTCGACCGGCACGAACGTCGGCTACGCCCTCGCCGCGATCCTGCTCCTGCCGCTGGCGTGGCCGCGCGGCGCGGCGTCGATGAAGCCGCGGATGGCCGCCGGCAGCGCGTGCGTGGCGGCGCTCGCGCTGACCGTCGTGGTGCTGCGACTGCGGGTGACCTGGTGAGCGCCGTGGCCACGCCCGCCGCGCCGGCGGCCCGTGAGGCGACCGGGGCGCATGTCGCGCCGCGCCCGATGATCGTCGCGTACGGCGTGCTCGCGGTCGCCGCGACGTCCCGCTCCGCGGAGCAGCTCCTGACGCGTGCCGCCGAGGCGCCCGTGGCATACGGCCTCTCGGCGGTGTCTGCGGTGGTCTACGTGGTCGCGTGGCTCGCGCTGCGCCGTGCGCCGCGTGGTGGCGTGGCTGCGCGTGTGGCCCGGGTCGCCTGCAGCGTCGAACTCGCCGGCGTGCTCCTCGTGGGCGCGGCGAGTCTGCTCCTCCCGGGCACCTTCGCCCATCCGACCGTCTGGAGCGAATTCGGGGTGGGCTACGGCTTCGCGCCGCTCGTCCTGCCCGTGGCTGCGCTGTGGTGGCTGCGGGCAGCACGAGCGGCGTGATGAAGGCTCATGCCGCTCGATCGGTGCGGGGTTCGGCTCCCGCACCCACCTGATGCGGAGGCGCGCGAGGCCAGGGTTGCCTCGCGCGCATCCGCGTCAGGGGAATCGGCGGTCGCGTCAGGTGTCGAGGAGACGCCGCATCATGCCTGCAGGGTCGTCGAGCACGAGGCGCGTGAGGCGGACCGCCTCGACGTCGTCGAACGTGATCGGCGCGAGGCCGTCCTCGGACACCTCGACGATCTGCGCATCCGGGAACGCGAGCAGGATCGGCGCGTGCGTGGCGACGATGAACTGGCAGCCGGCGGCGACGAGATCGGCCATGCGGGCCAGGAGCGCGAGCAGGCTCTGGGGTGACAGCGCCGACTCGGGCTCGTCGAGGAGGTAGAGACCGTTCGGGCCGAGGCGGTGGTTGATCACCGACAGGAAGCTCTCGCCGTGCGACTGCTCGTGGAGCGAACGGCCGCCGTACGCGTCGAGCGCGCCGCTGCCGAACGGCTCCCGCTCCATCTCGTCGAGGCGGGTCGCGAAGCCGAGCATCGCCTCCGCGCGCAGGAAGAAGTCGGTCTTGGGCCGTCGCGCGCCGCGCACGAGCGTGAGCTCCTCGCCGAGGCTGCGCTCGTCGGCGCGGCCGTCGCCCGCGAAGTTCCGCCCTCCGGAGCCGACCCCGAGCCCCGCGGCGACGGCGATCGCCTCGAGGATCGTCGACTTCCCCGACCCGTTCGCGCCGACGAGGAACGTGCACCGCGGGTGCAGCGCGAGGGGCGCTTCGTGGAGCGCGCGCACCGCGGGGATCGACCACGGGAATCCGGCCGACGTGGGCTGCTCGGCCGGAAACTCGCGCAGCCGCACCGCGCGCAGGAACGGCTCGGTGGCAGGCGGCGGCATGGGCGCCGAGTCTAGATGGGGGTGCGCGTGGCGCCACCAGCCTCGGCCCGGGCGCCCGACGGAACCGATCGCCTTGCCGACTCGGCACGAGGCATTGCCTCATCACCCGCCGCCCTGCCACGATCGCTGCATGGCCGACCACCACGCCGACACCGCCGACACGACCGCCGCCGCGTGGTGGGAGGACCGGTACGCGTCCGGCGCAACCCGCTGGAGCGGCAACGCGAACGACCTCCTCGTGCGCGAGGTCGAGGGCCTCGCGCCCGGCCGTGCGCTCGAGCTCGGCTGCGGCACGGGCGGCGACGCGATCTGGCTGGCCGCGCAGGGCTGGCAGGTGGTCGGCGTCGACATCGCGCAGGCGGCGCTCGACCAGGCTGCGGTGCATGCCGCCGAGGCCGGCGTCGACGGGGCGGTCACCTGGGAGCGGCACGATGTCGAGGAGAGCTTCCCGGCCGGCGAATTCGATCTCGTGAGCGCCTGTTACCTCCAGTCGCCGAAGCCGTTCGCGCGGCTCGCGGCGCTGCAGGCGGCCGCCGGCGCGGTCGCTCCGGGCGGCTCGCTGGTGATCGTGGCCCACGAGCGGTTCCCGTCCGGGAACGCGCCCCATCCGGGCAACTACATGCCGAGCACTGCCGAGCTCCTCGCCGACCTCGCGCTCCCGGAGGATGGATGGTCGGTCGAGACCGCCGAGTCCGTCGAGCGGTCGCGGACGAAGGATGACGGCGAGCTCGTGGAATACGCCGACCACGTCCTGCGCTTCACCCGCCGCTGAGCGGCGGCGGCGCGCCTCAGCGCTGGCGAGCGCCCCAGGCTGCGAGGCGCTCGCAGGCTTCGTCGAGGACCTCGTCGCGCTTGCAGAACGCGAACCGGACGATCGACCGCGCCGGGCCGCCGGGGTTCGCGCGGAACGCGGCGATCGGGATGGCGACCACGCCGGCGTCGTGGGGCAGGCGCAGGCAGAGCTCGGTGGCGTTCGTGTCGCCGGCGACCGGGCTGACGTCGGCGTTCAGGAAGTACGTGCCCGCGCTCGGGAGCACGTCGAGTCCGGCCGCCTGCAGGCCTGTGGCGAGCCGGTCGCGCTTGCCGGCGAGCACGTCGGCCGCGGCGCGGATGTCGGCGTCCGGGAGGTCGAGCGCCACGGCGGCCGCATGCTGCAGCGGCGTGCCGCCGGAGAAGGTGAGGAACTGCTTGATCGCGTGGACCTGCGCGACGAGCTCGGACGGCCCGGAGATCCAGCCGATCTTCCAGCCGGTGAGGGCGTAGGTCTTGCCGATCGACGACACGGTGAGCGTGCGCTCGCGCATCCCGGGCAAGCTGGCGAGCGGCACGTGCTCTCCGTCGAAGACCAGGTGCTCGTAGACCTCGTCGGTGATCGCGATGAGGTCGTGCTCGATGCACAGCGCTGCCAGGAGTTCGAGCTCGCTGCGATCGAGCACGCGGCCGGTCGGGTTGTGCGGCGAGTTGAGGAGCAGGATCCGGGTGCGCGGGTTGAGCGCCTGGAGGACCGACTCCTCGGTGACCCGCCACGCGGGCGGCTCGAGCACGATCGGGCGCAGCGAGCCGCCGGCGCGCTCCACGATCGGGCGGTAGGAGTCGTAGGTCGGGTCGAGGGCGATGACCTCGTCGCCGTGGTCGACGAGCGCGAGCAGCGCCGCAGCGAGCGCCTCGGTCGCGCCGAAGGTCACCTGGACCTCGGTCTCGGGATCCAGGCTGAGGCCGTAGGACCGCGACTGATGCGCGGCCACCGCCTCACGCAGCGCCGGGACGCCCTTCGGCGGCGCGTACTGGTTGTGCCCGTCGCGCATGGCCTGGGCGGCGGCGTCGAGGATCGCGGCGGGCCCGTCCTCGTCGGGGAAGCCCTGCCCGAGGTTGATGGCGCCCGTCTCGATCGCGAGCCCGGTCATCACGGAGAAGATCGAGGTCGGTGCCGCCATGGGGCGCAGCTTAAGGGGCAGCTCGGTGGTCGCTCGAACGCCGTACCCGGAGGGTCACAGGTGCGCGCGGTGGGGCGCTAGCTCGCGGCGCCGGAGAGGCCTGCGCCCGGATCGGCGCTCGGGGTGTACGCGCCTTCCACACTGATCGCGGGCAGCATCGTGCGCAGGCCGTTGCGGACGATGCGCTCGGTGTCGTCGCCGGCGAGGGCGTTGCCGGCGAGCTGCAGCATGAGGATGCCGTGGCCGCTGCTCCAGATGAGCAGGGCGGCGTCGGCGGCGGAGATGGTGAGCAGGCCCTGCTCCTCGGCGCGCACGAAGGTGTCGGCGAGCACCCGCCAGCTGCGCATCGCGCGTGCGAGCGACTCCTTCGACGGCTGGAACCCGGGGACCGGCCGGCTGAACATGATCTCGTAGTAGGTGGGCCGGGTCCGCGCGTACGTCGCGTACGCGAGCGACAGCTGCTCGATGTCGAAGAGCGGATCGTCGGTCACCTCGACGGCCGCGAGGGCGTCCTCGAGGCCCTGGAACCCGTCGACGTAGAGCGCCTCGACGATGCCGTCCTTGCCACCGAAGTAGTGGTAGATCCCCATCGTCGAGAGGCCGGCCTCGGCGGCGATGGCTCGCACGCTGAGCCCGGCGGGACCTTCCGATCCGAGGAGCCTCGCGGCGGCCTCGAGCGTGCGGGTCCGCGCGTTCTGGTCCTCCACGGGCATTGGCGCACTGTAGTTCGGAATTCACATTTGCGGCAGTGCGGCGGACGGCCTGGCATGGTCGGACGCGCCGTCGTCCCACGACGGTCCCAACGGACGTCCGACCGGTTCGTCGTCGCGCCGGTTTCGTGGCTGCTCAGCGGCGCTGGGGCTCTGGGGTCGGGGAGTCGCCGGCCGATCCGATCGGGCCCGGAATCGAACCGGGTTCGGCTCCGCTGCTGGCAAGATCCTTGGCATGTTCGACCACGTAGGGCTCTGGGTGTCCGACCGCGCCGCGTCCGAGCGCTTCTACCGCACGGTGCTCGGGGCGCTCGGCGTCGAGCAGCCCCCGGTTGAGCCCGCGAGCCCGTACGTCGAGTGGAACGACCTCGCGATCGGCCACGCCCCGGACCGCCCGGTGACGACGGGCGTGCACCTCGGGCTCGTGGCGCCGTCGGTCGAGGCGATCCACGCGTTCTGGCAGGCCGGGGTCGACGCGGGATTCGCGAGCGACGGCGAACCCGGCCCGCGGCCGGTCTACGGCGACGACTACGTCGGCGCGTTCCTCCTGGACCCGGACGGCAACAGCATCGAGGCGATGCGCCACGAACACATGCGCACGGACGGTGGTCTCATCGACCACGTCACGGTCGGCGTCGACGATCTCGCCGGGGTCACCGCGTTCTACGACCTCGTCGCGCCGCATGCCGGGTATGCGCGGCGCCACGCCGACGACACCCTCACCCGCTGGCGCAACACGCGCGGCGAGGGACGCGACGGCGGCTCGTTCACGATGATCGCCGACGGCCGCCCGCCGGCCCGCAACGTCCACATGGCGATCGGTGTCGCGGACCACGCGACCGTCGACGCCTTCCACGCGGCCGCGGTCGCCGCCGGCTACCCCGACCACGGCGCGCCCGGCGAGCGCCCGGTCTATCACCCGGGGTACTACGCCGCGTACGTCCTCGACCCGTCCGGGCACAACATCGAGCTCGTCGACCACGGCGGCCATCCGGGCACCTGAGTCGTCCGGACCCCCAAGCCGCCCGGGCGGAGGCTGGGGACGTGGCGGTCGTTTTTCGACCGCGTTGTCCCCAGGTCTCGGCGCGGCGGGGAGGCTGGGGACGTGGCGGTCGTTTTTCGACCGCGTTGTCCCCAGGTCTCGGAGCGACGCGGAGGTGGGGGACGTGGCGGTCGTTTTTCGACCGCGATGTCCCCAGGCCTCGGCGGCGGCGGCCCGCGTGCAATCCCGCTCCCCGTTGGCGCGCCCGCGCGCTCTGACCACCGATGCACCCCGGGCGTCCGCGCCGGAATCGGCGAACCGGCGCAGACGCACACTCCGCCGGGTCGGCCGGTCCGTAACGTGCCCGCCCGACCTTCCGGTGGCGCCCGTCCCACGCCCGGTCCGGAACCCCATCCTGGAGTCACCGCTGCGCATGGCCGACGACGCCCTCGTCCAGAATCGCGAGATCACCCTGACCGGCAACACGGTCGCGTACCGCCACGGCGGCAAGGGGCAGCCGATGGTGCTGCTGCACGGGATCGCCTCGAACGCCCAGACCTGGGATCCGGTCATCGAACGCTTCGCGCGCACGCACGAGGTGATCGCCCCGGACCTCATCGGCCACGGCCGCTCGAGCAAGCCCGCCGGCGACTACTCGATCGGTGGCTACGCGACCGTCGTGCGGGACCTCCTCATGGCCCTCGACCTGGAGCGGGTCACGCTCGTCGGCCACTCGCTCGGCGGCGGGATCGCGATGCAGTTGCTCTACCAGTCGCCCGAGCTCATCGGCCGGCTGATCCTCGTCGACAGCGGCGGGCTCGGGAAGGGCCTCGGCGCTCCGCTGCGTGCGGCCAGCCTGCCCGGCGCCCCGCTCTTCATCCGCGCCGCCACGAGCCTGCCGATGCAGGCCGCCGGCCACGCCGTGCACAAGCTCCTCGACGCCGCCCACATCGACCTGCCGACCGATGTCGAAGAGGGCCTCGACGGCTTCGCCTCGCTGCACGACCGCGCCGCGCGGCGCGCGTTCCTGAACACGGTCCACGCGAGCACGGGCCTCGGCGGCCAGCGGGTCTCCGCGGTCGACAAGTTCCACCTCATGGGCGACACCCCGATGCTCGTGATCTGGGGCGACCGCGACACGATCATCCCCGTCGACCACGCCTACGAGGCGCAGCGCCTGGTGCCCCACATGGAACTGGCGATCGTGCCGAACGCCGGCCACTTCCCGCACGTCGACGATCCCGACCGGTTCGTGGCGCTGATCGAGGAGTTCGAGGACGCCACGCAGCCGAGCCACCTGACCCTCGATCTCATGGGGGAACTGCTCCGCGACGAGGCCCTCGACGGGACACCCGTCCACGACGAGGACGGCGACGAGGAACCGGAACTGCTTCCGAGCTGATCCGACCCGTACACTGTCTCGCCTCATGTCTTCCGATCTGCACGCGTTCGTCGAGATCCCCAAGGGCTCGCGCAACAAGTACGAGTACGACGCCGAGCTCGGCACGATCGTGCTCGATCGTTTCCTGTTCTCCTCCGTCGTCTACCCGAGCGACTACGGCTTCATCCCGGACACCCTCGGTGCCGACGGTGACCCGCTCGACGCGCTCGTGATCGTCACCGAGCCGACGTTCCCCGGCTGCCTCATCCCGGTGAAGGCCATCGGCATCTTCAAGATGACCGACGACAAGGGCCAGGACGACAAGATCGTCTGTATCCCGACGACCGATCCCAACTGGACCGACGTCAACGAGCTCGAGGACCTCTCCGAGCAGCTCAAGACCGAGATCTCGCACTTCTTCGAGATCTACAAGCAGCCCGAGGGCAAGGTCGTCACGATCGACGGCTGGGACGGCCGTGAGAAGGCCCTGGCCGAGATCGAGAACTCCCGCCAGCGTTGGCGCGAGGACGGCAGCAAGCCTATCCCGGCGCTTCCGATCCACGCTGCGGCCGTCGCCTAACGGGCGCGCTACCCGGGCCGGTGCTGAGGCGCCGGTCCCGGGACTTCGCATACGGTCTGGGGCGATGGCGCTCCGCCCACGCCCTCGACGATCCGCCCGCCTTGCCGTGCTCACGGCGAGCGGCCTTGCGCTGAGCGCCCTCGTGGGCCCGGCCGCTGCGGCGAACGCCGCGCCCGCTCCACCCGCGACGCCGACCCCGGCCGCGACGCCCGCCGCTCCGGCGACCCAGACCGCCGCGGCGACCGGCGCGAGCGGCTCCGACCTCGCGACCCGCGCCACGGCCCTCGCCGACGAGGTCACGGCCCGCTGGGCCGCGGTGCAACTCCCGGA
>JAVHXX010000101.1 GCA_031119595.1 Patulibacter sp.
TGGATCCTGCACGTCACCGCCGCCATCTGCCTGACGATGGCCGCACCGTTCGCGCTCGTCCGATCCGACCAGCTCGTCTCGGTCGGGCGGGTCGTGGTGTGGGTCGGGGCCGGCGTCATCACCCTGCTCGTGGCCACCAGCTACCCGGTCGGGTGGTTCGCGCTCTTCTATCTCTGGCCACTGCTCGGCGCCGCGTACGTGCACACCCGCGGCGGATTCGCCGGATATGTCGCCACGGTGCTCGCCGCCTACGGCGCCGCGCTCGCGATCAACGGCCACCACACCGGCGCGGCCTTTCCCACGCTCGACTACCTCATGTTCGTGTTGGCCACGTCGACGGTGATGGCCGCCGTGCGGGGCCTGCGCGAGGGCCTCGACGTGCTCCTGGACCAGCTCCAGGTGCTGTCGTCGACGGATGCGCTCACGGGGCTCGCGAACCGCCGCACCTTCGAGCAGGAGTTCGCGAGGTGCTCCGAGCACGCGACGAAGACCGGTGATGCCCTCACCGTCCTGCTCTTCGACCTCGACCACTTCAAGGCCATCAACGACCTCTACGGCCATCCGGCCGGCGACGAAGCCCTGCGGCGGTTCGCGGGGCTGCTCGCCGACGCGCAGCGCCCGGGCGACACCGCCGCCCGCATCGGCGGCGAGGAGTTCGCGCTCATCATGCGCGGCGCCGACGCCGCGGTGGCATCGAACTTCGCGACCGACTTCGGCGCGGTCCTGCGCGCCGATGGTGTGACCGGGGAGGGGCGCCCGCCGCTGACGGTGAGCATCGGTGTGGCCGAACTCACCACGCAGACCGCAAGCTCCAGCACCCTGCTCATCGAGGCCGACCGTGCGCTCTACGAGGCCAAGCGGACCGGCCGCGACCGCGTGGTCGTGGCGCGGCGTTCCATGGCCGCCGGCGCCGACTGAGCCGACCGCCGGCGCGCTACTTCTGGAGTTGCGCGTTGATGTCGGAGATGAGCTTGGCTTCCTTCGTCGACAGCGTCGTCGTGTAGCCGGTGGCCTTCTTCAGCACGTTGCTGACGGTGGTCGGGGTGGCCTTCTCGACCTGCGGGGCGAGGTCCTTGAGGTTCGACCCGAAGTCGCGCATGAGCTGCACGTACTGCTGGTGATCCTGGGTGACCTCCTCGGGTGCCTTGATGCGCGCGAGATCGTCGGCGTCGGACTGGACCGCGGTGCCGAGCTCCGTGAGCTTCTCGGCGATGTCCTTCGGCGTCTTCGCCGTCTGCATCTCGGTGCTGAGCTTCTGCGCGTCGCCGGAGGTCTTGGCCTGGACCGCGGAAACCGCCTTCACGTACGCGTTCTTGTCGACGGCATCGCCGCCGCACCCGATGAGCGGCAGGGCGGTGAGAAGCAGGGCGGTTGCCGCAGCGGCGGGCTTGCGCATGGAGGAGGCTCGTTTCGGAGGGATCGCCGATCCTCTCGGGACGGGGTCAGCGGTAGGTGACCTTCACGCCGGGGGCACCTTCGAGGTGTCCGTGGTCGTTGAAGGAGATCAAGGATATGCCTCGCTGCCCGCGAACGACTTTGGTCACCGAGGTGTTGACCATCACCCGGTGCAACCCGGGCCAACGGTGGGACGGGATGCCGATCAGCGGGGCGATGGCCGCAGCGATGGTCCCCGCGGAACTCACCACGAGGGTGGTGCCGGACTGCTGGGACGTCGCGTCGAGCGCGGCCGTGATGCGGTCGTTGTACTGCGTGAACGTCTCCACGCCGTCCCCGGCAGGCGCTGCCGGGAGATCCAGTTCGTGGTCGCCCGCCGGCGGCCGGCGGACCACCGATCCGTCGCGCGGGTCGATCACCGCCTGGGCGGCCTCGTCCGGGCCCTCGTCGTCTCCGGCGTCGACCTGCGCGGCGAGCCGCAAGGCCGTCGCCGCGTCCTCCGGACGGGCGTCCTGCGCCACCCAGTGCAGCAGCGCCTTGTCGATGATCTCCTGCAGGCGGCGGTTCGGGTTCCCGGTCCGGGCCAGGTCGGCGACCATCAACCAGTGCTTGCGGTACATCGGCTTCACGCGCGCGATGAGCGGCATGTGGTCGTACTCGTTCCACGCGGGATCGATCGCGGTCGGCCGGCCGCCGAGCGAGCTCGACAGGATCTCGGCGGTCTCCCGTTGCCGGTCGAGATCGCCGCTGACGATCCGGTCGACCTTCACCCCGCGCAGGTTGAGCACCTCGCCGAGCCGCCGGGCCTGGGCCTGCCCGTGGTCCGAGAGGCGGTCGTACGTCCCCATGCCGAAGGTCGCCTGGCCGTGTCGGACGAGGATGAGGACGCTCACGTCGGTGCTTCGATCCGGGGGAGGTCGTGGAGGGTCATGGTCAGGTGCCTCGGATCAGCCGGCGACACCGGAAGTCGAAGTAGTTGACGGCCACCCAGTAGCGCTTGAACGTGGGGTTCGTGGTCTGGCCGAGGTGATAACGACGGTATATCTGCTGGATGATGACGGCAAGGCGGAACAGCCCGAAGACCTCGTAGAAGCGCCAGTCGTCGATGGCGAGGCCGCTCTGCTCACCGTAGTACCGGACGACCTCGTCGCGGGTGAGCATGCCCGGGGCATGCGTGGGCTGGCGCCGCATCCACTGCATCGCTCCGCTGTCCCCGGCCTCGATCCAGTACGCCAGCGCGCCGCCGAGGTCCATGAGCGGGTCCCCGAGGGTCGCCATCTCCCAGTCGAGCACGCCGACGATGCGGCTCGGGTCATCCGGGGCGAGCACGACGTTGTCGAGGCGGTAGTCGTTGTGGATGACGCAGTTCTTCACGTCGGCCGGCTGGTGGGCGTCGAGCCAGCGCATGACCTTCTCGAACGACGGCACGTTCCAGGTCTTCGCGGCCCGGTAGCGCTTCGACCATCCGGCGACCTGCCGGGCCACGTAGCCCTCGCCGCGCCCGATCTCGGCGAGACCGGGTTGGGTCGGGTCGACGGCGTGGAGGGTGACGAGGTTGTCGATGAACGACCGGCAGAGATCGCCGAGGCCGTCCGGAGTGAGGCCCAGGTCCGGCGGGATCGTCGACCGCAGGATCGTGCCCTCGAGCTTCTGCATCACGTAGAAGTCCGCGCCGATGACGCTCTCGTCGGTGCAGAGCGCCACCATCTCCGGAACCGACGGGAAGGTCGGCTTCAGCGCACGCTGGACGCGGAACTCCCGGCCCATGTCGTGGGCGGACGCGATCTTCGCGCCGGCCGGCGGCCGACGCAGGATCAGCTGGAGCTCGGGGTAAGTGAGCTGGTAGGTGAGGTTCGACGCGCCCTTCGAGAACTGCTGGATCTCCGGCAGGCCCGTCGGAGCGAAGTCCGTCGCGTTCGCGCGCAGCCAGGCGTCGACCGCCTCGGCGTCGAAGCGATCCTCGTCGCGGACGGCACCGACGTCGGCGCCCTTGGGCGTCATGCTCATCGCGTCGGCGCGGCGTGCTTCTCCGCGCTCGCCCGGAGGCGCCGACCGGCCTGCGCGGCCTTGCTGCGGTAGAGCGACGGCACGAACCGCTTCACGAACCAGGCGATCTTGCCGTCGCGGTCGGTGAGGACCAGGAACTTGCCCTCGTCGACGGCGTAGACGACCTGCTCGGCGATCGTGTCGGCCGAGGTCGTCGAGTTGGCGACGAGCTTGTTCACGGCGCGGACGACGTTCTCGTCGGGGGTACGCAGGCGCTCGGCGAGGTTCGTCTTGAAGAAGTTCGGGCAGACGACCGTCGTGCTGATGCCGTACGGCGCGAGCTCGAAGCGCAGCGTCTCCGAGAGGGCGATCACCCCCGACTTCACGACGTTGTAGGAGGCCATCGTCGGCGGGTTGATGAGCCCGGCGAGCGAGGCGGTGTTGACGATGTGCCCGGACCCCTGCTCCTTCATGAGCGGGATGAAGGTGCGGCATCCGGACACGACCCCGAGCAGGTTGATGTCGATGACCCACCGCCAGTCCTCCAGCGACGTGAGCTCCATGCGCCCGCCCGTCGCGACACCGGCGTTGTTGACGACGACGTCGACGCCGCCCCACCGCTCGGCGACCCATTCACGTGCGGCGGCCCAGTCGTCCTCGTCGGTGACGTCGAGGGGGAGCGACGCGATGCGCGGTTCGGGCAGCGGCCCCTTCTTGCCGTGCGTGGTGAGCCGCTCCGCGACCTGCTCGCCGGTGGTCGACCGGAGCGGCAGCGCGGCGAGGCGCCCGGCCTCGCGGGCCGCGCCGTCGCCGTCCTGATCGGTGAGGAGGACGTTCCAGCCGCGGCGCGTCCACGCCTCGGCGAGCGCCAGGCCGAGGCCCGACGCCGCGCCGGTGATCAGCACACGACGCTGCGCACCCGGCACGGTGCGCGGGCGGCCGAGCAGGGCGCGGGCGGGCTTGATCGGATCCATGGACTCAGAACTCCTGGCGACGGGCGTGGCCTAGCGGCCGGACCACTTGCCAGCACCGTACTTCGCCAGCTCGAGCCGGGCGAGTACCCCCTGGTGAACCTCGTCCGGACCGTCGGCGAGACGGAGCGAGCGGGCGGCGGCGTACGCGGCGGCGAGCGGGAAGTCGTCGCTCATGCCCGCGCCGCCGTGGAGCTGGATCGCCATGTCGATCACGTCGCAGGCCATGCGCGGTGCAGCCACCTTGATCGCGGACACCGCAGCGAGGGCTTCGGGGCGTTTTTCGTCGAGCAGCCAGGCGGCCTGGAGGACGAGCAGCCGGGTCTGGTCGATCGCGATACGGGCGTCGGCGATGCGCTCGCGGTTGCCGCCGAGGTTGATGATCGGCTTGCCGAAGGCGGTGCGGCTCATCCCGCGCTTGATCGCGAGGTCGAGGGCCATCTCGGCGAGGCCGATGAGACGCATGCAGTGGTGCACGCGACCGGGTCCGAGACGCGCCTGCGCGATCACGAACGCCTGGCCGGGGCCACCGATGAACGCGGACGACGGCAGGCGCACGTCGGTGAAGGTCACCTCGCCGTGGCCGCCGGGCTCGTCGTAGAAGCCGAGGGTGGGGAGGAGGCGCTCGACCTTCACGCCCGGAGCGTTCTTCGGGATGAGGACCATCGAGTGCCGATGGTGGCGGTCGGCCTCAGGGTCGGTGAGGCCCATGAAGAGGAGGACCTCGCAGTTCGGGTGGCCGATGCCGGTGCTCCACCACTTGCGCCCGTTGATCACGACCTCGTCGCCCTCGACGGTGGCCGTGGCCTGCATGTTCGTGGCGTCGGAGGAGGCGACGTCCGGCTCCGTCATGCAGAACGCGGACCGGATCTCACCGGCGAGCAGCGGCTCCAGGTAGGTCGCCTTCTGCTCGTCCGTGCCGAACATGTGGATCACCTCCATGTTGCCGGTGTCCGGGGCGTTGCAGTTGCAGACCTCCGGGGCGATGATCGAGCGGCCCATGCGCTCGGCGAGCGGCGCGTAGTCGACGTTGCTGAGGCCCGCACCGTGGTGCGGGTCGGGGAGGAAGAGGTTCCAGAGGCCGAGCGCCTTGGCCTTCGCCTTGAGCTCCTCCATCTGCGGCGGCTGCACCCAGCGGTCGGCGGGGTTCTTCGCGAGCATCTCGCGCAGCATCGGCTCCTCGACCGGTTCGATCTCGTCCGTGAAGAACTGCTCGAACCGCGCGATGAGCTCGGTCGTCTGCGGAGAGTGGTCGAAGTTCATCGTCGCCTCGCGGTTCGGGGTCGCGCTGCTGTGGGACGCAGACCGGCATCGTGAGGGGAGGCCGACCCGACAAGGCGCATGCCTTGTTGAGCAGTGCTCAACGGAGCATACGCCAAGTTGGCCGCTCACGATGCCGGACGCCGGCGGCGGTCTGCGATATCGGTATTCTGATCGTGTGACCGGCGGCACTCTCGTTTTCCCCCTTTCGAGCCCCGACCGCAGCGCATGGCGGTGAACGCCGGGCAGGCGCCGGCAGGCGTCCCCGATCCGCCGAGCGGCAAGCGGTTGCCGGCGGCCGAGCGCCGCCGCCAGCTCATCGGCATCGGCCTGCAGCTGCTCACCGAGCGGCCCCTCGGCGAGATCACCGTCGAGGAGGTCTCGCGCCGCGCGGGCATCTCCCGCGGCCTGCTCTTCAACTACTTCCCGACCCGCCGCGACTACCACCTCGCGATCATCCGGGCCGCGATGCGCCGCATGTCGCGCATCGCCGAGCCGCCCGAGGAGGTCGCCGAGGACATGCGCGTGAAGGTCGTGATCGAGCGGTTCGTCGCCTTCCTCGAGCGCCGCCGCGACCCGTACGTCGCCATCATCCGCGGCGTCGCCGGCGGTGACGCCGAGGTCGCCGAGATCTACGCCGAGTCGCGCAACCTCCTCGTCGGCGTTGTCCTCCGCGCCCTCGGTCGCCGCCCCACACCTGCCCTCGAGCTCCTCGTCGCCGGCTGGCTCGGCTTCGTCGAGGAGACCGTCCTCACCTGGGTCAACCGGCCCGTCATGCCCCGCCACGAGCTCGTCCGCCTGCTCGAGCGCGCGCTCCTCGCGATCGTCGAGCGCCGCACCGCTCCCCGAGACCTTCCGAACGGCCCAGCCGCCTGAGGGGCGCGCGCGGCCGGGTCCGCCCGCCGCGTTCAGCGATCCGTCGCAGATCGCGGGCGGTCGCGACTAGCGTCGGGTGGCAAGGTGACTGCTTCGACTGCTTCCATCGACCCGCACGTGATCGTGCTCTTCGGCGCCCGCGGCGACCTCGCCAAGCGCAAGCTGTGGCCGGGGCTGTACCGGCTCACGCAGGCCGGCCTGATGCCCGAGGACTTCCGGGTGATCGGATCGGGCCGCCACGAGCCGGACTCCGACATCGCCTCGGAGGTGCGCAAGGCGCTCGAGGAGTTCGCCGCCGACGACCTCAACGACGACGACTGGAAGCCGTTCGCGGAGAAGCTCTCCTTCGTGAAGTCCTCGGCCGACGACGGTGCCGACCTCGCCGCCGCCGTGAAGGACGCCCGGGGCGACCTCGGCGACGACTCGCGCACCCTGCTCTACATGTCGGTGCCGCCGTCGGCGATGAAGTCGATGGTCGGGATGCTCGCCGAGACCGGCATCTCAGGCGACCGTGCGCGGATCGTGATGGAGAAGCCGTTCGGGCACGACCTGCAGTCCGCGAAGGACCTCAACGCCGCGCTCCACGAGCACATCGACGAGGACGCGATCTACCGCATCGACCACTTCCTCGGGAAGGAAGGCGCCCAGGACATCCTCGCGCTGCGCTTCGCCAACGGCCTGTTCGAGCCGCTCTGGAACAAGGACCACATCGAGGCCATCCAGATCGACATCCCCGAGAAGCTCGGGATCGAAGGTCGCGGGTCGTTCTACGAGGAGACCGGCGCCTTCCGCGACATGGTGGTCACCCACCTCAGCCAGATCCTCGGGTTCGTCGCGATGGAACAGCCGAAGAGCCTCGACGCCGGCGACCTGCGCGACGCGAAGGCCGCCGTGTTCCGCGACCTCCAGCCCTTCGACCCGGACCTCACCGTCTACGGGCAGTTCGACGGGTACACGGACGAGGACGACGTCGCAGAGGACTCGACCGTCGAGACGTTCGTCGCCCTCCGGGCCGACATCGACAACGACCGCTGGCGGGGCGTGCCGTTCCTGCTGCGGACCGGCAAGGCGCTGGCCGAGGGCCGCCGCGTCGTCACGGTCACGCTCAAGGAGCCGGACTGCACGATCTTCGGCTGCCGCGTCGAGGGTGACCGCCCGTCGAACGAGATCGTCTTCGAGCTCACCGACGATCCGCAGCTCAGCGTCGGCGTGAAGGTCAAGGTGCCCGGGCCGTTCTCGGCGGTCGCGCCGGCGCCACTCACCCTCGACGTCGAGCGCGTGCTCAACCAGTCCGGGCTCGAGGCCTACGAGCGCCTGCTCCGCGACGTGATGGTCGGCGACCACATGCTGTTCACGCGCGCCGACGAGGTCGAGCGCCTCTGGGAGTGCGCGGCGCCGCTCCTCGAGCACCCGCCCGAGGTCCAGCCATACGACAAGGGCAGCTGGGGTCCGGAGGCTGCGCAGCGGCTCGCCGAGCCGACGGGCTGGCACCTCCCGGAGGACCAGTCGGGCCTGCCCGTCGTCGATCTCGGCGCAGCGGTCGGGGCCTGAGCGACGGTCGCCCAGGCCCGCCATCAGGCGTCGAGGAAGAGGTCGGGCGCGAAGTTCGTCGTGCCGGGCGTGACGGAGTACTGCTCGAGGTCGGTGACGCCCTCCTCGGCCAGGACCTCGTCGTCGATCGCGGTGTGGCCGGTGTACTCGCCGGCCTCGCGGGTGAGGATCGCGTAGGCGGCGTCGGCCATGATCTCGGGCGTGCGCGAGGCGGCCATCATCTCGGCACCGCCGAGGAGGTTGTTGACCGCGGCGGTCGCGATGGTGGTGCGCGGCCAGAGGGCGTTCGAGGCCACGCCATGCTCGCGCTGCTCCTCCGCGATGCCGATGGCGCAGAGGGTCATCGCGTACTTGGCCATCATGTAGGCGACGTTGCCGCCGAGCCAGTGCGGGGCGAAGTTCAGCGGCGGCGAGAGCGTGAGCACGTGGCCGTTGTCGCTCTTCTGCAGGTGCGGCAGAGCGGTCTTCGTGACCAGGAACGTGCCGCGCACGTTGATCTGGTTCATGAGGTCGAAGCGCTTCATCGGCAGGTCGACCGTCTTCGAGAGGTTGATCGCCGACGCGTTGTTGACCACGACGTCGATGCCGCCGAACCGGTCCACGGCCTTGTCGATGGCCTCCTGGACGCTGTCCTCGTCGCGGACGTCGCCGACGATCGCGAGGCCCGTGCCACCGGCCGCGTCGATCTCGGCGGCCGCGGTGTGGACGGTGCCCTCGAGCTTCGGGTGCGGCTGGTCGGTCTTGGCGAGCAGGGCGACGTTCGCGCCGTCCTTCGCGGCGCGCAGCGCGATCGCGAGACCGATCCCGCGACTGCCGCCGGAGATGAAGAGCGTCTTGCCCGCGAGCGTGCGTGCCATGGAGTACCTGCCTCGTGAAGATCGGGGTGCCGAGTGGCCCTGCGGAGGGTAGCGACGGCCTCCGGCCAGCGTGCCCTCGGTCACGCCGACGGCGATGCTCCGGCGGATAGTGTGCCGCGCACCCATGCGCCGCGTCCCGTCCGCCCTCGTCCTCTTCGTCGCGGCGGTGCTCGGCCTCGGCGCCCTCACGGCCGGCGCGGCGCTGGCGATCGTGCCGCTCCCGCCGCATCCGTGGCTGAAGCCGAGCGTGCCGCACACGCAGCCCGCCGCGCACGTCGGTGCTGAGGAGTGCCAGCAGCCGGGCGTGAAATGCCCGGACCTCGCGATGCGCCCGCCGTACCAGTTGACCCCGGACGTCGAGGAGGGGCACCACGTGCTCCGGGCGGCGAACGCCGTCCTCTCGATCGGCACCGGGCCCGTCGAGATCCGCGCCTCGCGCGCCGGTCGCAAGGGGCTGTCGATGCACGCCGTGCAGTACGTGCACCGCGCCGGCAAACCCGCCCTGCGCGTGCCCGGCGATGCCGGCAAGGTCGTCTACAAACGCATCCCCGGGCAGGGCCGCATCTGGAAGTTCCAGAACGCCGCCCGCTTCGAACTGTGGACCACGGGCGGCTCCCCGAGGCTCGTGCGCATCGGCGAGAAACTCACCTACTGCCTGCGCGACCTGCGCCACCTGTGGTCCTGGCGCCGCTCACCGAAGAACGCGCACTACCCGGCCTGCAGCCACAGTGCGCGCATCCGCAACGTCACCCTCGGCACCTCGCCCGGTTGGACCGACATCTACCCGGCCACCTACTACGACCAGTGGATCAACGTCGACGGACTCCGCGGCTGCTTCGAGCTCGTCCATGTGGCCGACCCGGACAACGAGATCGTCGAGTCGGACGAGACGAACAACGCCGCTGCCACACGCGTGCGCCTGCCGATGGGCAAGCGCACCGTCGCCCGCTGCTAGCGGTCCACCACCGACGCTGAGCGAGCCATCGTGGATGAGATTCGTCCGCCGGGAAGACCAGCAAGTACAGCTGGTACAGCTGGTCTTTCTGGCGGGCGAAGGTCGCCGCGAGGGCCGCTCAGCTCACCGCTGTCGCGGCCCCCTGGGCCGCCAGCCGCCTACTTGTTCTCGATGATCCAGTCGATGGACTTGAGGAGCTGTGAGACGTCCTCGGGGTCGATCGCCGGGAAGGTCGCGATGCGGAGCTGGTTGCGGCCGAGCTTGCGGTAGGGCTCGGTGTCGACGACGCCGTTGGCGCGGAGGGTCTTGGCCACCGCGGCGGCGTCGATGCTGTCGTCGAAGTCGATCGTCACGACGACCTGCGAGCGGTGCTCGGGGTCGAGCACGAACGGCGTCGCGTAGTCGACCGAAGTCGCCCAGTCGTAGAGCACCGACGACGATTCGCGCGTGCGGGCGTCGGCCCACGCGAGGCCGCCGCTCGCGAGCATCCAGTCGATCTGGCTCTCCATGAGCAGCAGGGTCGCGAGCGCGGGCGTGTTGAGGGTCTGCTCGAGGCGCGAATTGTCGACGGCGTTCTTGAGGCTGAGGAACTCGGGGATGTAGCGTCCCGACGCCGCGATGCGCTCGACCCGCTCGATCGCGGCCGGCGAGAACAGGGCGAACCAGACGCCGCCGTCCGACGCGAAGTTCTTCTGCGGCGCGAAGTAGTAGACGTCGGCCTGCGACGCGTCGATGTCGACGCCTCCCGCAGCGCTCGTCGCGTCGATGACCGTGAGCGCGCCGGCGTCGCCGTTGACGCGGGTGACCGGCGCCATCACGCCGGTGGAGGTCTCGTTGTGCGGCCAGGCGTAGACATCCACGCCCTCCACGACCTCCGCGGCGCTGCGGGATC
>JAVHXX010000102.1 GCA_031119595.1 Patulibacter sp.
GACTTTGAGCGTGCCCATGCGGACGATCACCGTCGCCGTCGGGCCGCGGCCTTGCTCGACCTGTGCTTCGATCACCGAAGCGCGTGCCGGCACCGAGGAACTGGCGCGAAGCTCGAGCATTTCCGACTCGAGCAGGATCATCTCGAGGCGCCCCTCTTCCGACCGGACCGGCGTCATCGAGCAGTCGACGGCGCGGAGGAGCTTGCCGTCGTCGGCGTGGAGCAGGTCGAACGCCCGGAACGGTTCGGTCGCGTCCTGCAGGTGCTCGATGCGGCGCTTCCATTCGCGGGCACGGGCCTCGCCGTTGGGCTCATCGACGCCGAGGTCGTAGAGGTGGCGGCCGATGAACGCTTCGCGTGGGATCCCGATCCGCTCGACGGCCTTGTTGACGTCGAGGACGGTGCCGTCCGGACCGAGGATCGCCGTGAGCTGGAACGTCTGGTCGAAGATCAGCTGGCGGAGGGCGATCTCACGCTTCAGCTCCTGCTTCGTCTCGCGGACGATGTCGACGTTCGTGACCTCGAGGTAGAAGCCGATCGCAGCGCCGTCGTCGTCGCGCACGACCGACAGTTCGCCGCGCACACCGAACGGTCCGTGCTCGTCGGTCGGGAACTCGTCCTCGTATTCGACGGTGCCCACCCCGTTGAGCGACTCCTCGAGCCGCGTGCGCCAGCGGGCTTCCCAACCGGGGTCGACCGCATAGACGCCCATCCGCCAGAGGGGCTGGCCGACCATCGCCTCGCGTGGGACGGCGGCACCGGCCGCCCGGTACGGGTTGACGTCGACGATGACGCCGTGGAGGTCGACGACGGCCCGGAAGCGTGAGGGTTCGTCGAACGCGTGCCGCGCGACGGGGTTGGTGCGCAGGCCGGAGACGACGGCCGCGAGGGCGGAGGCGTGCTGGGTCGAGGACTGGGGCGGCGTCATGGGACGAGGCCGGGTCGACGAGGCAGCGAGTTGCTGAACGACGGACACGCGGTCCCGCTCAGCCTACCCCCGGTGCGGGGGAACCGCCAGGTACACCTGTCCAGGAATTGCAGGTGTAATGAGGTCGGGCGCGCCGCCATACCGGGCGACGAGGCCGGTGCCGGGCGCGAGGCGCCCGGGGCGGTCAGTTGTTGCCGTGCGTGGCGAGCTCGTGCCACACGCGGATCGTGCGGGCGCGGCCGGAGCCGTCGACGATCTGGTGCGTGGCGCCGGCATGGAGCGTCGTGCCGGACCCGTCACGGTCGAGCGTGAGCGACATCGTGTCGGTGAGGACGCCTGCGCCGGCGGCCGGCGCGTCGGCGAGCACGGCCGGGCGGGCGACCGCCGAGCGGCACCCTGCCTGCATGGTGCGAAGGTCCGGACGCGTGCTGCGGTCGGATGCCAGTGCGCGATCGAGTACGCGGTTGCCGGTGCGCACGATCGTCGTGACGCCGTTCGCTTCGTCGCGGCTCGCGGTCCCGAGACCGCTGCTCCCTGTGCCCTTTTGGTGCTTCACGTTCTCAACATCGCCCACATCGTCATTACCGAACATCGGCCAGTTGGGTGCAGTGGTCAGGGCTCCACCGGGCCGTTCGGCCTAGGCCGCTCCGGTGTGACCCGGTGCGACTAGGGGTATGGACTATCCGCCCGTGCTCCCCCCAGAACTCATGTCATACGGTCAGCACAGGTCGCGTGGGGTGAACCCTCGACACATCTGGACGAATGGTCCGCAGATTTCGCCACGAGACGGCGTGTCCGGATAGGTTGGGCGCGCACCCGCGACGGACGTGTTTCGTCGCACCCGCTTTCGACCTTTCGGTGGGGCCACCTTGACCATTTCCCGGATGTCGCGCTGCCTGCTCGGCTCGCTCGTCCTCACGCTCGTCGTCGCCCCCTCGGCGAGCGCCGCGATCTCCAACGCGACCGCCGCGAAGCGTGCCGTCGCGGCGCTGCATGCGAAGCAGGGATCGTCGCCGGTGATCGTGTTCCGGTCCGGCGCAGCACTCGGGTCCGGGGCGGTCATCTCGCAGGCGGGGTCGTCCGCGGCACCGTCCGGGAAGCGGTCGAAGACCGGCGTGGTCACCACGCCGACGAAGGCGATCTTCCGGGTCGCGAAGGGGCATCGCGCCTACCTCTTCTACGCCGACCAGGCCCCGTACCAGGCGTACGCGCACCGGGGCCACCTGGCCCTCGTCGACGCGGGCACCGGCAAGGTGCGGGTCTCGCCGACGCTCAGCTCACCGCCGGTGATCGACGGCCGGCTGCCGTTCTACATGCGCACGAATGCGGCGTACCGAGACCCCAAGAACCACGTGTTCTCGCGGGCGTACAAGATCACCACGGCCGCGGCCGGATCGGCCCGCACCGCGCAGGCGTCCCTGACCACCTTCCGGATCGACCGCGCGCCGATCAAGGACCTGTCGATCGCGAAGGCCGCCGCCGACCAGCTTGCCGCCGACCACGCCTGCTCGCTCCGCGTGAGCGACACCTACGGTGAGTTCTACGACTTCACCGGCGCCGACCAGACGCGCGCCCGCGTGGGTGACCTCTTCTTCCAGCTCAGCCAGCTCAACCCCGGCTTCATCGACCAGCGCTACAGCCGCACGAGTGGCGTCTCGCCGCTCGGTGCGCTCGACGCCCTCATCAGCACGAAGGGCTGCAAGGACATCCTCCTGTACGTCGCCGGGCGTGGGTTCTCGTCCGGGTCGCCGACCACGGTCGGTATCGGCACGCGGGTCACCGAGACCGGCGTGCGCCAGCAGCTCCTGCGGGCCGCCGAGCTCCAGGCGTTCATCGCCGCGCACCCATCGGTGAACTTCTCCGTGACGGTCGACGCGCCGTACTCCAAGGGTGTCCTCGCCGCCGTCGCCGGCGACCGCAACGTGCTCATCGCCGAGAGCGGTGCGGGCGCGACCGGCGCGAGCTTCGGCTACCTCCCGGAGGTCTTCGTGAACGGCACCCGCATCGCGAACACCGGCAACCCGAACGGCCTCCTCGAGTTCACGAACCGCGTGCTCAGCGGTATGAACAGCTTCCTCAGCTCCTCGACCGAGGTCAACGCCGCCATCGCCGCACGCCGCGACGGCTCGGCTCCGTCGTTCCTCGCCGTCCTGCTCGGGCGTGCGTACTCCCTCGGCGAGCCCGACGACCTCCCGGCCGTGACCGGCATCCAGCGGCCGCTGTTCACCCCGACCTTCCTCAACCCGAACGGCCCGCCGCCGGCGCCGGCCACCCAGACGCCGGCGCCGCAGCCGCCCGTCGCCAGCGACGCGAGCGTCTCGACCCCGGAGGACACGCCGCTCGCGATCGCCCTCCCGGGCAGCGCCCCCGCCGGCACCACCCCGACCTACTCGATCGACAGCGGCCCGCAGCACGGCACGCTCTCGGGCACCGGCCAGACCCGGACCTACACGCCCGCCAAGGACTACGCGGGCCAGGACAGCTTCACGTTCTCGATCGCCGTCGGCGCGCTGAAGGCCACGGGCACCGTCTCGATCACGGTCACCCCGGTCGACGACCCCGCGGTCGTCACCACGAGCGCCGGCTCGCCGACCTTCACCGAGGGCGGCGGCGCGATCTCCGCCGACCCGACGCTCACCGTCGCGGACGTCGACGACGACACCCTGACCGGTGCGCGTGTCGCGATCACGGCGGGCCGCTCCGCCGACGACGTCCTCGGCTTCACCCCGCAAGCCGGCATCACGGGGGCGTACGACGCCTCCACCGGTGTGCTCACGTTCTCCGGCACGGCGCCCGTCGTCGACTACCAGGCGGTCCTGCGGTCGATCACGTTCGCGATCACGGGCGCCAACCCCGCCGCCGGGACCCGCACGCTCTCGTACCAGGCTGCCGACGGCCAGGGCCTCGGACCCGTCGCGACGCGCGCCGTCTCGGTCGTGGTCGTCGACGACGCACCCGTGCTCACCGGTACGCCGGCCACGCTCGCCTACACCGAGAACGATCCGGCCACGGCCGTCGGCCCGGGCATCGCGATCGTCGACCCCGACAGCCCGACGATGCACTCCGCCACCGTGGCGATCACCGGCGGGTACGTCGCCGCGGAGGACCGACTCGCGTTCACCGCCACCGGCGGCATCACCGGGGCCTTCGACACGGCCACGGGCGTGCTCACGCTCACCGGCGAAGCGCCGACCGCGACCTACGCCGCGGCGCTCGCGGCGGTCACGTACGCGAACCTCGGCGACGACCCGACCACCGCGCCGCGCACGCTCACCTTCCGCGTCGACGACGGTCAGCTCGCCAGCAACGCCGTCACGAGCCAGGTCACCGTCACGGCGGTCAACGACGCGCCGGTCGTGACCACCAGCTCCGGCTCGACGGACTACACCGAGAACGCCGCCGCGGTCGCCGTCGACCCGACGATCACGGTCACGGACGCCGACGACACCTCGCTCACCGGCGCGACGGTCTCGCTGACCACCGGGTTCCAGCCGGGCGAGGACGTGCTCGCGTTCACGACGATCGGATCGATCTCCGGCACGTACAACGGCCTGACGGGCGTCCTGACGCTCAGCGGCGCCGGCACCGTCGCCGCCTATCAGGCCGCGCTGCGCACCGTCACCTACGCGGACACGAGCGACGATCCGTCGGCCGCCGCGCGCACCGTCTCCTTCACCGCGACCGACGGCACCGACGTGTCGGCGGCCGCCACGCGTGGCGTCACCGTGACGCCCGTCGACGACGCCCCGACCGTCAGCACCACGGCCGGCTCGGCCACGTACACCGAGGGTGCGAGCCCGGCGGTCATCGACGCCGGTATCGCCGTCGCCGACGTCGACAGCACGACGCTCGCGAGCGCGACGATCGCCATCACGAACAACTTCGTCAGCGGCGACGCCCTGACCTTCGTGGACGGCAACGGCATCACCGGCAGCTACGCCTCCGCGACCGGCGTCCTCACGCTGTCGGGCTCGGCCTCCGTCGCGTCCTACGCCGCCGCGCTCGCCTCGATCACCTACTCGACGACGAACGACGACCCGACCGCCGCCACGCGCACCGTGTCCTTCACGGTGAGCGACGGCACCCTCGCGAGCGCGACCGCGACGCGTGGCGTCGCCGTCACGCCGACGAACGACCCGCCGACGGTCACGACCTCCTCCGATGCGGAGGCCACCTACACCGAGGGGCAGGCCGGGAGCGTCGTCATCGACGGCGGCATCACCGTCGCCGACCCGGACGACACCACGCTCGCGAGCGCCACGGTGACGATCGCCCCGGGCGACTTGGTCTCCGGCGACACCCTCGCCACGCACGGCATCCTCCCGGGTGGCGTGACGCCGTCGTACGACGCCGCGACCGGGGTGCTCACGATCACCGGCACCGCGACGGTGACGCAGTACCAGACGATCCTCGCCGCCATCACCTACGCGAACACCCGCACGGACCTCTCCGACGGCTCCCGCTCGGTGTCGTTCGCGGTGAGCGACGGCGCCGCGAGCAGCACGCCGGCCAGCAAGACCGTCCACTTCGACGCCATCGACACCGCACCGACGCTCGTCGCCGGGGCCGACGTCACCACGTGGACCGAGGGCAGCGCGCCCGAGCCCGTGGCACCGACCCTCACCGCGACCGACGTCGACAACGCGAACCTCGCCGGCGCCACCGCCGCCATCACCACGAACGCCGGGGCGGGCGACCGGCTCGACTTCGCGACGCAGAACGGCATCTCGGGCACCTTCGACCCGGCGACGTTCACGCTCACGCTCACCGGCACCGCGACCGTCGCGCAGTACCAGGCGGCACTGCGCTCGATCGCCTACGAGAGCACCGACGACGACGTCTCCCCGTTCACGCGCACCATCTCGTACAGCGCCACCGACGGTGAGCTCACGAGCGCCGCCGTCACCCACGACATCGCCGTGGTCCCGACCGACGACGCCCCGACCGTGACGACGTCGTCCGACCCCGCGAACACCTACGCGGAGGCCGCGGCGACCGGGGCGATCGTCGATGCCTCGCTGACGGTGACCGACCCCGACAGCACCGCCCTCGTCGGCGCGACCGCGCAGATCACCACGGGCCTGACCTCCGGTGACGTGCTCGGCGTGACGGTCCTGGCCGGCGTCACCGCGTCGTACGACGCGGCCACCGGACGGCTCACCCTCACGGGCAGCGCGCCCGTCTCCGAGTACGAGACGATCCTCCGCTCGGTCACCTTCTCGACCACTCGCACCGACCTCGGCGACAGCTCCCGCACGGTCACCTTCAAGGCCGACGACGGCACGCTCACGAGTGCCGGAGCCACCCACGCGGTGAACTTCGCCGCCGTCAACAGCGCCCCGAGCCTCACCACCTCCGGCGGTTCGACCGCCTACACCGAGGGCGCGGCCGCCGTCGCGATCGACACCGCCCTCACGGTCGCCGACGCCGACGACACCAACCAGCAGGGCGCCCATGTGACGATCGTGAGCCCGGTCCTCGGCGACACCCTCGGGTTCACCGCCCAGAACAACATCAGCGGCAGCTTCGACGCCGCGACCGGCGTGCTCACCCTCTCCGGCACCGACACCGTCGCCCACTACCAGTCGGCGCTGCGGTCGGTGACCTTCTCCAACACGACGAACCACGCCCTCACGTCCGTGGGGCGCACCATCCGCTTCACGGTCCAGGATCCGGCCGGCGCGACGTCGGTCCCCGCGACGAAGACCGTCGCGGTCACGGCCGTCAACGACGCCCCGACCGTGACGCTGTCGTCGTCCGTCCCGGCGTTCACCGAGGGCGACCCGGCGCTCACCATCGACGCAGGCGTCTCCGTCACCGACCCGGATTCGGCGTCGCTGGCCAGCGCCGAGGTGAAGCTCACGAACCCGGTCGCGGGTGACACCCTCGCCCTGGCCGCGGGGTACACGCTCCCGGCGGGCATCAGCGTCGCCGGCGCCTCGACCGCCACCGACCTTCAGCTCACCGGCGCCGCGCCGCTCGCCGACTACACGGCCGCGCTCGCGCACGTCACGTTCTTCACCGCGTCGGCGAACCCGACGGGCACCACACGCGTGGCGCGGTTCACCGCGACGGACACGGGCTCGGCGACGTCGTCGAACGCCGACAAGTTCATCAGCGTCACCGACGTCAACAGCGCCCCGGTCGCCGTCACCGACGCCTTCACCACGAACGAGACCACGGTCGCCACCGGCAACGTGCGCACGAACGACACCGATCCCGACGACGCCACGGGCACGCTCGTGGTCGACCGCGTGGCGGGGTCCGCCGCGAACGTCGGCACGCAGATCACGCTGCCCTCGGGCGCGCTCGTGACAATCTCGAGCGCGGGCGCGATCTCGTACGACCCGAACCACGCGTTCGACGCGCTCCAGGTCGGTGGCCCGAACGGGACCGACTCCGTCACCTACCGGGTCGTCGACCCGCACGGCGCCACCTCGAACACCGCGACCGTCACGTTCACGATCACCCCGGTGAACACCGCTCCGACGGCGCCGACGTCGACCTTCAACGCGCTCCGCAACACCGCGCTCGAGGTCAAGGACACCGGCAGTTCGATCGGCCCGAAGGTGCACGTGACCGGCGATCTCCTCGCCGGAGCATCCGACCCCGACGACACCACGCTCACCGTCACCGTCCAGACGATCAGCTCCGCGAACGGCGGCAGCGTCGACCTCGCCGCCGACGGCACCTTCGTCTACGTGTCGAACCCCGCCAGCGCCTCCGCCAGCGACCACTTCACCTACCAGCTCAACGACGCCCACGGCGGCCACACGAACGTGACCGTCAACGTGAACCTGCAGGGTCACTACTGGTACGTCGACCCGTCCGCGCCGACCGCCGGCGCGAACGGAACCTCGCTGCATCCGTACACGACGCTCACGGCCGCCGAGGCCGACGCGAACTCGAGCACCGGCGACCAGATCTACGTCGCCGCAGGCACGGTCTCCGGCGCCTCGAGCCTGAAGACGAACCAGTCGCTCATCGGGCAGGGCTCCGCCCTCCAGGCGACCCTCACGACCGACGGCGACCCGACGACGAACGACCTGCCCGTCGGCCCCGTCACGGTCGCCGCCGCGGGCACCCGGCCCGTCCTCAACGCCTCGGGCGCCGCCGTCCTGACGCTCGGCACCGGCACCTCGGTCCAGGGCCTGAACATCGATCCGGACGGCACCGCGGACGGCATCAACGGCGCGAGCACCGGTACGACGACCATCACGAACGTGGCCGTGAACGACCAGGGCACCGCGACGACCGGTGACGGCATCGACATCTCCGGCGCCTCGTCCAACGTGACCATGACGAACGTCGACGTGACCACGAACGGGTCCGGCGTCGCGCTGAAGCTCGCGAACGGCACCTTCGCCATGGACAGCCAGTCCGACATCAACGCGACCGGCGGCCCCGCCCTGTCGACCACGAACGTCGCAGGCGGCACCCTCGCCCCGACCACCCTGTCGACCACGAACAGCTCGACGTTCGGCGTGACGGTCGGCGGGAGCACCACGGTGACGCCGACGATGCTGACCATCCAGAACCCGGCGACGACGGGCCTCACGGTCGGCGGCGCCGCGACGTTCACCGCGAACGCCGGCACGAACACGATCAACGCCTCAGGGGGCACCGCGTTCTCGGCGACGTCCGGGTCCGGGTCCGTCTCGCTCGGCGGCGCGATCGTCCCCGACGCGGGCGTGCGCGCCGTCGACGTCCAGAGCCGCACCGCCGGCGCCATCACCGTCGGGACCGGCATCACGACGACCGGCACGACCGGCATCAACGTGCAGAACAACACCGGCGGCACCGTGACCTTCTCCGGCTCCTCGCAGTCGATCACCGCCGGCGCCTCCACCGGTGTCACCGTGAGCACGAACACCGGCGCCACCGTGAACTTCACGGGCGGCGGGCTCGCCATCTCGACGACGTCCGGCACCGGCATGCTCGTCACCGGCGGCGGCACGGTGACCGTGACCGGCACCGGCAACACGATCGCGTCGACCGGCGGCGGCACCGCCCTGGGCGTCAGCAGCACGCAGATCGGTGCCGGGAAGCTCATCTTCAAATCGATCTCCACGTCGAACGCGACGAACGGCATCACCGTCGTGAACACGGGCAGCGCCGGCGGACTGCACGTGACGGGCACCGGCACGACCGCAGGTTCGGGCGGCACGATCTCGGGCGCGACGGGCAGCGGCGTGGTCGCCACGGCCACCGCCGACCTGTCGCTCGCGAACATGACGATCACGAACAGCCTCGACCACGGCGTCAACGGCACGAACGTCAACGGCATCACCCTCACGAACGACACGATCACCGGCAGCGGCAACGCGACCGGCGAGAACAACGTCGAGCTGAACCAGCTCTCCGGGACGTCGTCGATCGCGAACTCGACGATCGGTTCCCCGGACACGAACAACATCCACGTCCGCAACACCAGCGGCTCCGCGACCCTCGGGATCACCGGCAACACGATCTCGATGGACCCGACCCGCGCGGACCAGCAGAACGACTCCATCCTCATCGAGGGTGCCGGCACGATGAACGCGACCATCGCGAACAACGGCATCACCGGCGCCGCCGGTGACCACATCGAGGTCGCGCCCTCGGGCGCGGCCGCGTGGACCGCGGACGTCAACCACAACACGCTCAGCAGCAGCCTCACGCCGCAGAACGGCGAGGACCTCGGCGGCGGCATCTCGCTCGCGGCCGCCTCGCTCACCGGCACGTTCAAGTACAAGGTCGACGACAACTCCGTCGTCGGTGACGAGCAGGGCGCGGCGATCAGTGCGGTCCAGCTCTCCGGCACCGGCGCGGTGAACGGCGAGATCAAGAACAACACGCTCGGGACCCAGGGCACGCCGCTCTCGGCGTCGCGCCAGGGCAACGGCATCGCCGTCGACCAGGGCGGCGAGGGCGCGCACACCGTGCTCATCGACGGCAACACCGTCGACGGCTACGCGAACGCCGGCATCATCCTGACCTCCGGCCAGGGTCCGACCGCCGACACCAACACGGGCACCCTGCTCAACGCGACCGTCACGAACAACACCGTCCGCGGCCCCGCGACGAGCCCGGTGCCCGCCGTCGCCGGCATCTACCTCGACTCGGGCGTCAACGGCACGCAGTCGCTGAAGACCTGCCTGCTGATGAACGGCAACACCGTCCGCGACGACACGTTCTCACCGTCGCTCGGCAGCGACGTCCGGCTCACGCAGGACAGCCCGTCGAGCGTGATCCTGCCCGGCTACGCCGGCGGCCCCACGGACACCACGGCGCTCGCGACCTACACGGCGCCGAGGAACGGCACCCTGGCGAGCCACACCTCGTTCGACACGAGCAACGGCACGTACACGGGTGGGGCGGCCTGCACGCTGCCGACGCTCTTCTGAGCCGGCGCCGTTCGTCCGTTCCGATTGTCCGGTCCGCCGATCCGTTGATACACCGTTCCATGCGCCCCGCACCCATGCCGGCCCGTCGCGACGCGGCGGGCCCCCTCGCCGAGGACTCCCCCACCGTGCACGACCATCGACTCAGCCGCCGGACCATGCTCCAGGCCTCCGGCTACGGCGCCCTCGTCCTCACGCTGCCGCTCGCGGCCGGCGCGACGGCATCGGTGGCCGAGGCGGCCGCCGTCCCGGCGTCGCTGCGGCGCGCGTCGTACCTCGGGCTGGTCGGTGAGACCTTCGCCGTCGACAGCGACTCGATCGACCCGGCCGTCTTCGGCATCGCGTCCTACGAGTCACCCACCGCGCCCGCGCCGCGCATCGACCGCCGCTCGGCCATCCAGGTGCCCGCGGTCAAGCGGTCCCGTGACC
>JAVHXX010000103.1 GCA_031119595.1 Patulibacter sp.
GCCCAGACGCCCGCGACGGGCGCGGGTCGAGCAGTGCGCATGCGCGTGACCGTAGCCGCCGAACCTCGGAGTTCCCTGGGAGATCCGAGCGCCCGGACGCCGATGACGAGCGGGTACGACCCAGGTCGTAGCCCGTCGTCGCAAAGACCATTCCTGCGGCCGATGGCGCGACCGCGGCCCGGCGTCGAGCATGTCGTCCATGGACCCGATGCCCACGACGACGCCCCGGCGCACGCTCGGCCGGTGACCGCCGCACGCGTCCCACGGCGGACCGGCAGCCCGCTGCGTCTCACCCTCGACCGCCTCGTCTACGCCGGGCTGTACGCGCTCGTCCTCATCGCGCCGCTCGCGATGATCTCGCACGTCGTGAAGGCCGGCGCCCAGGGCTCGGTCGTGGTGTTCTCGGACGCCGTCGGGTTCGGTGCCCTGTCGCTGCTCGCGCTCCAGGTGGTCGTGTCGGGTCGCTGGGCCGGCACCACGCGGGCCTTCGGGCTCAGACCGGTGCTGTCGCTCCACCGGCAGGCCGGCAAGACGGTCCTCGTGCTGGTGGTGTTCCACGTCGCGATCCTCCTGGCGGACGACCCCGCCCGCCTCGCACTCCTGGACTCGTTCACCGCACCGCCGCGTGCCCGGGCCGGCATGCTCGCCACCCTCGGACTCTTCGCGCTCGCGGGCACCTCGATCTTCCGCGAGCGGCTGCGGCTCAGCTACGAGCACTGGCGTGGGCTGCATCTCGTGCTCACCGCGGTGGTCCTCGGGGCGGCGTTCGCACATGTCGTCTGGGTCGACGCGTTCACGGCGAATCCGCTCGTCCGGTGGAGCGTCCTCGCGCTCGTGCTGACGGCGGCCGGTGCCCTGTTCTGGACCCGCTTCGCCCACCCGTACGCGGCCACCCAGCGCCCGTATCGGGTGCGCAGCGTCCGTCGCGAGCGCGGCAACGCCGTCACCCTCGAGCTCGAGGCCGAGGATCACCACGGGCTCCACTTCGCGCCCGGCCAGTTCGCGCGGCTCCGCGCGCCGGGGTCGATCTACGGCATGGCCGAGCACCCCTTCTCGCTCAGCTCGAGCGCCCACGACCCCGACCGGCCGGCCTTCACGGTGAAGGCGCTCGGCGACTTCAGTTCTGCGGTCGCCCACCTGCCACTGGGCACGCAGGTCTTCGTCGACGGGCCGCATGGCGAGCACGCCCACGATGGCCCGCGCGTGCGTGGGCGGCTGCTCGTCGCCGCCGGCATCGGCATCACGCCGGCGCTCAGCGTGCTGCGCACCGCCGCCGAGGGTGGCGACCATCGCCCGGTCGTGCTCATCTACGGCAGCCGCCGCTGGGAGGACATCACCTTCCGCGAGGAGCTCGACGACCTCCGCCGGCGGATGTCGGCACTCACCGTCGTGCACGTGCTGTCGCAGCCGCCTGCGGCCTGGGGCGGCGAACGCGGGCGGATCCGGGAGGACGTCCTCGGCCGTCACACGCCCCGGCACCTCGACCGCTGGAGCGCGCTCGTCTGCGGACCGGCCGCGATGGTCGAGCAGACCACCGAGACGCTCCGGGCGCTCGGTATGCGTCGCGGCGCGATCCAGGCCGAGGGCTTCGGCTGAGCGACCCGGTCGACAGCAGGACCGCAGTCGCGACGTCGAAACGAGATCAGCCGGAGCTGCTCACGAGCCCGTGCTCGTATGCGAACACCACGATCTGCACGCGGTCGCGGAGTTCGAGCTTCGAGAGGATCCGACCGACGTGCGTCTTGACCGTGGCCTCGGCGAGCACGAGCGTCTCCGCGATCTCGCCGTTCGAGAGGCCTCGGGCGACCGCGACCATCACCTCACGTTCGCGTGGCGTGAGCGTCTCGAGTGCCGGGTCGTTCGCGGCTTCGGCGAGCGGATCGGGGAGCCGCGGCCCGACCGCCTCGAGCAGCCGGCGCGTCGTGCTCGGCGCGACGACCGCGTCGCCGCTGGCGACCGCCCGGATCGCCGACAGCAGGTCGGCGGGGGTCGAGTCCTTCAGGAGGAAACCGCTGGCCCCGGCGCGCAGCGCCGCATAGGCGTATTCGTCGAGGTCGAAGGTCGTGAGGATGATGATGCGCGACGTCCCGCCGGCGGCGATGATCTCCCGCGTCGCGGCGACGCCGTCGAGGTCCGGCATGCGGACGTCCATGAGGATGATGTCCGGGCGCAACTCGTGGGCGAGGCCCACCGCCTCGCGTCCGTCGGCGGCTTCCGCGACCACCTCGAGGTCGTCCTGCGAGTCGAGCACCAGCCGGAACCCCATGCGCAGGAGCTCCTGGTCGTCGACCAGCATCACGGTCGTCATGGGCGCACCTCGGCGGGCGATCGGAGGATGGGGGCCACGCCGTCGGCGGTGTCCTGGACGAGCGTGGCGACGACCTGCCAGCCGCCCTCGGGCAGCGGGCCGGCCTCGACCGTGCCGTCGTACACCGCGGCGCGCTCGCGCATGCCGCGCAGGCCGCCGCCCGTGTCGCCGGCAGGCGGGGTGATCTGGCCGGTGTTCGTGATCTGCAGGTCCAGGCGAGGGCCGTCCCAGGAGGCCGAGATCGTGGCCTCCGCACCCGGGCCGCCGTGCTTGAGAGCGTTCGTGAGCGCCTCCTGCACGATCCGGTAGACGGCGAGCCCGAGCCCCGCCGACGGCTCCTCCGGCGGCGTCCCCGTCACCCGGTACGTCGTCGGCAACCCGGCGCTGCGGACCTGGTCGACGAGCGCATCGAGCTGGTCGATCCCCGGCTGTGGCGTGCGCTCGCCGCCGGGCTCGTCCTCACGGAGCACGCCGAGCAGGCGCCGCATCTCGGTGAGCGCGCGCCGTCCCGTCGAGGATGCCTTGCGCATCGCCTCCTCGGAGCGGTCCGGGGCGTCCTTCAGGGCGTAGGTCGCGCCGTCGGCGAGGGCGATCATCACGGACAGGTTGTGGGCGACGATGTCGTGCATCTCCCGGGCGATCCGGGCCCGCTCGGCCGCCGCGGACAGCCGCCCCTGCTGGTCGCGCTCGGCCTCGAGTCGTGCGGCACGCTCCTCGAGCGACGCGAGCAGTGCCTGCCGGTTCTGCACGTTCACGCCGAGCACCGCCGCGGCGACGACGAGCCCGGACAGCGCGACGGCCATGTCGACCGGGTCGAAGTCGAAATGCCAGCGCGCGATCGCGATCACGATCCCGAACTCGAGGACCGCGGCCGCGGCGAGCGTGACCCGGACCGGCCGCTTCGCCGCGACGGTGTAGAGCGCGACGAGCAGCGCCGCGTCGCCGAAGGCGCGGACGTCGAGCGCCCACTGCCATGCGGCGATCGCGGCGATGCCGGCGAACACACCCACCGGGTACTGCGTCCGCCACATGAGCGGGAGGGCCAGCGCGAGCGTGAACGACCACGCGGCCAGGTCGTGGAGGCTGTCGGGTGCGCGCACGGACCCGAGGCCCACGATCGCGATCACGATCAGGGCGTCGATCGTCCAGCGCCGTTCGCGGCACCAGGCCCAGAGCTGCGTCAGCAGCGCGTTTGCACGGGCGACCACCCTCCAACCGTAGACGCGGCGCCTACGCGTCGCGCCTGACCAGCCCGACGGCCGCGGCGACGATCGCGATCACGGTGTAGACGGCGAACACCCCGAGGCCACACCACGGCGAGAGGTGCGTGCCGAAGTCGAAGGTGCTCGTGACGATGGTCGCGCCGGCGTTGAGCGGCAGGTACGGGTTGATCGAATCGGCGGTCGCGTGGGGCAGGATCGCCGTGATCCCGGGCAGCACGAACAGCAGGAAGACCCACAGGGCGATGCCGCCGGCGGTGTTGCGCACGAGCGCGCCGAGGCTCACGGACATCGCGGCGAGCGCGGTGAGGAAGAGGGGGACGCCGAGCACGGCCCGCAGGGCATGGGGATCGCCGAGGGAATGCTGCTGGCCGTGCTGCGTGACGATCGCCTGCACCACGAAGAAGGAGACGAACGTCGCGACGAGCATCGTCACGAACGTGACCGCGCAGAAGACGGCGAGCTTCGCCCAGAACACCGGTAGCCGCTTCGGCACGGCCATGAAGCTCGACCGGATCATCCCGGTGCTGTACTCGCCGGAGATCACGAGCACGCCGAGCACGCCGATCGCGAGCTGCGCCACGTGGTAGCCGCTCACACCGATGTCGATCGAGTCGAAGGTGGAGAGGTCGTGCTGGTCGAGCTGTGACCAGCGGGTCATCTGGGCGATCGCGATCGCGATGCCGAGGCCGGCCATGGCGATCACGGCGGCGAGGAGCGTGTAGCGGGTCGACCGCAGGCTCCAGAGCTTGGTCCACTCCGACCGGATCACGTTCATCTGCGTGACGCGGCCACGGATGGACGGCGCCTCCGGGCGGGTGGGGGCGACGGCGGCGCTCATGCTGCGACCTCGAGTCGGGGCTGGTCCGGGGTGGTGGCGTGGAATTCGACGGCGTCACCGGTGAGGCGCATGAACGCCTCCTCGAGCGACACGGTCTTCGGCGTCAGTTCGTGGAGCACGATCGACCGGGCCGCGGCGAGCTCTCCGATGCGCTCGTGGCCGAGGCCGCGCACGTCGAGCGCGCCGCGCTGGTCGCTGCTCACCGACGCACCGGCACCGAGGAGCACCTCGCGCAGCGCGGTGGCATCGGGGCTCTTCACGTGCACGACCGAATCGTCGGACGCCTGGGCGACGATCTCGGCGACGCTCGTGTCGGCGATCAGCCGGCCCTTGCCCACCACGACGAGATGCTCGGCGGTCAGTGCCATCTCGCTCATGAGGTGCGACGACAGGAACACGGTCCTGCCCTCGGCCGCGAGGCTCCGCAGGAGGTTGCGGATCCAGAGGATGCCCTCGGGGTCCAGGCCGTTCGCGGGCTCGTCGAGGATCACCGCCGCCGGATCGCCGAGCAGCGCCGACGCGATCCCGAGCCGCTGCCCCATGCCGAGCGAGAACCCGCCGACCCGCTGCTTCGCGACGTGCGAGAGGCCGACGAGATCGATGACCTCCTCGACGCGCCGTCGGCCGATGCCGTGCGTCTGGGCCATCGCCAGCAGGTGGTTGTAGGCGGACCGGCCGGTGTGGATGGCGCGCGCCTCGAGCATCGCGCCGATCTCGTGGAGCGGCGCCTGCAGGTCGCGGTAGTCCTTGCCGTTCACGGTCGCCGTGCCGGACGTCGGCGCGTCGAGGCCGAGCATCATCCGCATCGTCGTCGACTTGCCGGCGCCGTTCGGACCGAGGAAGCCCGTCACGATGCCGGGGCGCACCGTGAAGGTGAGGTCCTCGACCGCGACGCGCTCCCCGTATCGCTTGGTCACGTTCCTGATCTCGATCATGGATCGATCATCGATTCGGCGGGGGTGCGGGCGGTATCGGCCGCAGGGATGGTCTTTCGCGGCCGCCGCGTACGACCTGGGTCGTAGGCGCGGTCGCGGGGTGCGGGCGCCGGTCGAGCCGACCGCAGCGTGGCGGCCGACGAGCTCGGTGCGCGGATGCGTCGATACGCCCGACGGGTCGGCGCTCCACCGTGGTTCCGAGCCTCCGCGAGAGGCCTGCGGCGAGCCGGTCCGCCTCGGGTCGTAGACGCCGGGGAGCCCGCGACCACGGGCTTTTCTCATGTTCGTTTCACCCAGCGTCCTCCCAGGTTCGGCGGCCACGTTTGGCGAGCCAACACCGGCAGAACGAAAGGCACCAGACATGCACATCGGCACCAAGATCGCGACCGCTGCGGCCGTCGCAGGCATCGGCTTCGGGGGCGCGACCCTCGCGAACGCCGCCACCACGTCGACCACCCCGTCGGGGAGCGCTTCGCCCACGGGCACGCAGCAGCACGACTCGTCGAAGGGCGGCCACCAGGCCAACGGCAAGACCGAGACGCTGCTCACCGGCGACACCGCCGCGAAGGTGAAGGCCGCGGCCCTCGCCGCGGTCCCCGGCGGCACGATCGAGCGCGTCGAGACCGACGCCGACAGCTCCAACCCGTACGAGGCGCACGTGACCAAGTCCGACGGCTCCGAGGTCCAGGTCTCGGTCGACGCGAACTTCAAGGTCGTGTCGGTCAACGCCTTCGGCGGCCACCACTAGACCGCGGGCCGTGGGTGGCCCGGCCGGTGGACGGCGGGCCACCCGCCGCGGCCACGCGCGACGGGGACGGCGCACCGATCAGGGTGCGTTCAGGTTCGCGCGAAGCCCTGCGACCGCAGCCTGAGCGTGCCCTCCGGTTAGGCGCTCAGGTACTCAGCAACGCAGCCATTCATCTTCGACTCACCTCGGCGCCCGATGGTTCCCCCGCTCCAGCCCAGGCCCGAGCCATCCCGCTCACGACCCTTCGAGTACGCCCATGACCAACGCCCTCGTCGACGAGCTCCCCGAGAGCCGCGTCGCCCATCTCAAGCACTCTGCGGTGAAAAAGCTCCCGGAGGTGACGCTCGCCTTCTGGATCATGAAGATCGCGGCGACCACCCTCGGCGAGACCGCCGGCGACATGTTCTCCATGACGCTCAAGATCGGGTACTTCCTCAGCACGATCTCGCTCTTCGCGATCTTCCTGGTCACGCTCGTGACCCAGATGAAGAGCCGTAGGTACAACCCGCTCTTCTACTGGACCGTGATCCTGTCGACGTCGACCGCCGGCACCACGATCTCGGACTTCATGAACCGCGACCAGTCGTTCCTGGACAAGGTCGGCGTGACGAACCAGTTCGGCCCCGCCGGGCTCGGCATCGGGTACCCGACGGGCGCCGCGATCCTGATCTCGATCCTGGTCGCGATCTTCGCCTACTGGAAGCTCAGCGGGCACACCTTCAAGATCACCGAGATCCACAGCTTCAAGGGTGAGGCGCTGTTCTGGTCGGCGATCCTCGTGTCGAACACCCTCGGCACGTCCCTCGGCGACTTCCTCTCCGACAGCTCCGGCCTCGGTTACCTCGGCGGAGCCGCCCTCATCTCCGCGCTGCTGCTCGTGCTGTTCGCGCTCATGTACGTGCCGAAGGTCTCGAACACGCTCCTGTTCTGGCTGGCGTTCGTCCTCACCCGACCGCTCGGCGCGACCGTCGGCGACTTCCTCACGAAGTCGCACGCCAAGGGCGGCCTCGCGTTCGGAACGTACGGTGCCTCGGCCGTGCTGATGGCCGTGCTGTTGGTCCTCATGGCGCAGGCGTCGGTGAAGGAGCGCCGTCAGCAGCAGCGCACCGCGCTGCAGCCTGCCTGACGAGTCCGCACGCACGGGCCGCCCGCCGCGGCAGCCTTTCGAGGGCCGGGAGCGCACGCTCCCGGCCCTCCGTCGTTCTGGGTCGGCGCAGGCACGCTCAGGGGTCGCCTCGCTGTCACGGAGTTCTCATCGCCGGTGCGCAGGGTGGCGGGTGCACCTCCCAAACCACAGGAGCACACCCATGATCAACCGCATGAAGAAGCTGGCGATGGCCCTCGTCGCGATCGCGGCGCTCGCCGTCGGCGGCGCCCAGCTGGCCTCCGCGACCGGTGGCAACGCCGCGCCCGCGAAGACCCCGACCCAGACGGTCGACACGCCCGAGCCCGGCGACGTGCCGGACGCGACCACCGTCGACACGCCCGAGCCGGGCGACACCGCCGACGCGACCGACACGGCGGACACGCCGGAGCCGGGCGACACGCCCGACACGGCAACCGAGACAGCGGACACGCCCGAAGCCGGCGACACGCCGGACAGCCCCGCAGAGCAGGCGGCCGAGCAGGCCGACACCCCGGAACCGGGCGATACCCCCGACGCCCCGGCGACGGCGACCACGCCCGGCACCTGAGCCAGGGCGCACGACGGGGCGCCGGCCACACGCCGGCGCCCCGCGCGGCGGCGCTTGCGGCCGACAGCTCGCCGCCGAGACGCTCTCGAGACCTCAGCGGCCGCCCCGCGGATCGAGCCGGTACCCGACGCCACGCACGGTCTGGATCGCCTCCGTCCCGAAGGGTCGGTCGATCTTCCGCCGCAGGTACCGGACGTACGCGTCGACCACGTTGCTGCGGTTCTCGTAGGCGTGCTCCCAAGCGAGGTCGAGCAGCGCGACGCGATCCAGCACGCGCCCCGGTCGCCGCATGAACGTGTGGAGGAGCGCGTACTCGCGGGGCGATAGGTCGATCGCCTCCTCGCCGCGATGTACGACGCGGGTCGCCGGGTCGAGCGTGAGATCGCCGGCCGTCAACAGGGCGGGACGCTCCAGCGGGGTGCGGCGCCCGAGCGCGCGGAGCCGCGCAGCGAGTTCGGCGAGCGTGAACGGCTTCACGAGGTAGTCGTCCGCGCCGCCGTCGAGTCCCGCGACGAGGTCGGCGGTCGACCCGCGCGCGGTGAGCATGAGGATCGGCGTCGCGAGGCCCTCCCCGCGGAGCTGCCGGCAGACGTCGAAGCCGTCGATCCCGGGCAGCATCACGTCGAGGACGATCGCGTCGTACGTCGCGGAGCCGGCCATCCAGAGGGCGTCCTCGCCGGTCTCGGCGAGGTCCGCGATCACCCCGTCCTCGCGGAGCCCGCGGCACACGAGCCCGGCGAGCTTCGGCTCGTCCTCGACGAGCAGGACCTTCATCGGGTCGCCCGCGCCTGCGTGCCGGCCAGCGGGAGGCGCATCCACACCTCGGCGCCGCCGCTCGCGCGGTTGCGTGCGCCGGCGGTGCCGCCGTGCGCGACGGCGATCGCCAGCACGATCGAGAGCCCGAGCCCAGCGCCGCCGTGGCGACGACGATCCCCGCGGGTGAACCGGTCGAAGGCGAGCTCCGGCGCCAGCGCCCCGAACCCGTCGCCATCGTCGACCGCGGCGAGCACCACGTCGTCGCCGTCCCGGCGTCCGCGGAGCGACACGTGCCGCGCGCCGTGCCGCAGCGCGTTGTCGAGGAGGTTCGCGACCGCGCGCTCGAGCCGCAGCCGATCGCCCTCGAGGCGGAGGTCCTCCGGGGCATCCGCGACGACCACGATGTCGCGATCGTGTGCTCGCGCCGCGAAGCGCCCGGCCACGTCGGTGAGGAGCGCCGGCCGCGACCGGCACCGGATCGAGCTGCAGCCCGCCGTCGTCGGCGCGCGCGACGACGAGGAGATCGTCGGCGAGGCGCACGAGCCGCTCGGTCTCGTCGGCCGCGGAACGCAGCGCGCCCAGGTGGTCGGCGGGTGCCCGGCCGGGTCGCAGCGCGAGTTCGAGCTCCGCCCGCAGGATCGAGAGCGGCGTGCCGAGCTCGTGGCTGGCATCGGCCACGAACGCGCGCTCCCGGGCCGCGGCCTGCTCGAGCCGCGCGAGCATCGCGTTGAGCGTGCGCCCGAGGCGGCCGATCTCGTCGGCCGTCGGCGGGACCTCGAGCCGACCGCCCGCCGTGGCCCGACCGATCGACTCGGCCTGACGGCGCATCCGGTCGACGGGTCGCAGCGCGGCCGCCGCGAGCCAGTAGCCGGCGAGTGACGCCAGCAGCAGTGCCACGGACCCGCCGACGAGCAGCAGGCCGGTGAGGGTGCGCAGCGCCTCGGTGCGGCTGTCCGTCGACGCGCCGACGACCACGATCACGCGCCCGCGCGCGGTCGCCACCGGCGTGGCGAGGAGCCTCGAGCGGTCGTCGCCGGCAGGCGTCGGGCCCACGTCGAAGGTGGCCGTGGCCCGGGTTGCGTCGGCTCGCTGCGCCGCGTCGAGCAGCGGCCGCGTGCGCAGCGCCGGCGTGGCGTCGACCACGCGGCCGGAGGGCGTGAGCACCTGCGCGAAGCTGTCGCCCTGCTCGGTGAGCCGACTGCGCCCGATGGGCAGTCCGGCGCGGGCTCCGGCGGCGACATCCCCTGCCCGCGCGCGGAGCCCGAACGCGATCGACGCATCGAGGTCCCGCTCGAGCTTCACGTAGAGGAACCCGCCCGTCGCGGCGAGCACGAGCGCCATGATCGCCGCGAAGGCGAGGGTGAGCCGCACGCGCAGGGCGATGCCGTCCACCGTCGATCGCAGCCAGGCGCTCACCACGTCGACGCTGACGCAGGCCGATGAGAACGCCGTGAGATCCGGCGTGCCCAGCATGTCCTCAGGGAGCCCTGAGCCGCCGCCCAGCCGCCACGCCGATGGTGTGGTCATGCTCAAGACGCGCTTCGCCCTCCTCGCCTCCGCCGCCACGATCGCCCTCGCGGGTTGCGGCGCCGCGGCCTCCTCGGACACCACCGCCTCGGTCACGGGCGGCACCACGCCGCAGACCGCGACCGGCGCCCCGAGCGGCACCACGCCGGGCGGTGGCACGAGACCGCAGATGCAGACCGTGACCGGCACGGCCGCCGCGAAGGCCAAGGCCGCGGCGCTCGCGAAGTACCCGGGCACCGCCGGCGACGTCCTCCAGGTCGCCGACGGCTACATGGTCCGCGTGACCACGAGCTCGGGCGAGAAGATGGTGGCGGTGTCGTCCGCGTTCAAGGTGACCGGGCTCGCGCAGCGGCCGACCGGCGGCCAGGGCGGCGGCACGCCGCCGTCGGGCGTGCAGCCGCGGGGCAGCGAGCCGTCGTCGACGACCCCCGCCGACGTCACCAGCTCCTGACGGGCGCCCCCGCGCGGCGCTCAGTGCGCGGTGCCGGCGGCTTCACGCGGCGCCTCGGGCGGTGCGGTCGCCCTGACCGCCGCCGCCTCGCCGCGGCGCTTCGGGCCGCGTGACTTGAGCTCCTCGGCGAGGAAGTACGACCCGGCGACGAGCGTCGCCGCGAGGAGCTGCGCACCGATCGTGAACCACTGGGAGTAGAGCTCGAACCAGGCTCCGCACCACTCGGGCAC